>JBMTPW010000022.1:0-13447 GCA_049444115.1 Ilumatobacteraceae bacterium
GGTGAGAGGATTTGAACCTCCGGCCTCCACGTCCCGAACGTGGCGCGCTAGCCAAACTGCGCTACACCCCGATGGTGCAACAGGAAATGCTACCCGGCGTTCGCCGGTTCCTCGGTCGGCACGCCCTCGGCGTAGCAACCGCCGGCAGACACGGCCTTGCTGGCGCGACGCAACCGAAGGGCGTCGAGTGGTTTGATCAACCAGCCGTCGGCCCCGCTGCGACGGGCCATGTGCACATCGGCAAGACGATCGAGGAGAACGAGGATCGGCACATGGGGCAACAGTCCTCCGCTCTCGTCGAGGCGCAGGTCCATGGTGACGGCGATACCGCCCATGGTGCCGATCTGCAGATCCAGGATCACCAGATCCGGGGTCTTTTCGCGAACCAACGAGGCTACGAGTCGACCTTCCCGGCACAGGGTGAAGGTGGTGTCCGGTCCGCCGAGAGCCGCAACGACCTCATCGGCGAGCCATTGGGCATCGGTGGCCAGGATGATGTGCACGACCGGCACGCTACTCGCTGGCCGCGGACCCGACCAGTTCCCGTCCGAGATCGGCGATGGTCTCCAGATCATGGACGTCCTCGGCACGTTGGAAGAGCCGAGCAACGACTGCAGAGGCTCTTCGCTGCAACAGCGGGGCCACTGCAGTGCTCACGGCTTCCGCCAAATGACCCAGGTGGGCGACGTTCCGCTGGAGAGTGGCGAGGGTCGAATCACCAGCGGCCTCGGCAACGTCTGCGGCCTCGGATGCCGCGCGTGCGGACTCTGCACCAAAGGTCGGTTGCAGCCGATTGAGGATGATCCCGGTCACGGTGATGCCGGCCCGCTCGAGTTGATCCCCGAAATACATGGCTTCGGCCACGGTGTCCTGGCGCGGTGTCGTGATCACCACGTAGCGGGATGCTGGTGAGCGAAGCAACGCCTGCACTGCGTCGGCGCGTTGGCGGAACCCGTTCTCGATTCCTTCGAATGCCTGGAAGAAGTTGATGGCATCGGCCAGGACATCTGCACCGATGACGCGGCCGAGTGTGCGCAGGATCGGTTGGGCCGCCAGATTGAGAACCTTGAGTCCGCCGCGAGCCGGGGCGATCATCCAGCGGTACACACGATGGTCCAGGAAGTTGATGAGCTTCTGGGGTGCGTCGAGGAAGTCGAGGGCCTCGCGCGTCGGCGGAGTGTCCACGACCACCAGATCGAAGCGGGAGTCGTTGAACAACTCGTACAACTTTTCGGCTGCCATGTACTCCTGGCTTCCCGAGAGCCGACTGGCAATGTTGTTGTAGAAGGGATTGTCGAGAATGCGTCGAACCTGATCCTCGCTGCGAGCCTGTTGGCGAATGACGTCGTCGAAGGTGGCCCGGGCATCGAGCATCATGGCCCACAGTTGGCCTGGACCACGCAGATCGGGGAGTGAGATCGGAGACGGGTCATTGGTGAGGTGACTGAGCCCAAGGGCATCGGCCAACCGCTTCGCAGGGTCGATGGTGATCAGGACCACTTTGCGACCGCTGGTGGCGGCCTGGCCGGCGATGGCCGCGGCAGTGGTGGTCTTGCCCACCCCTCCCGAACCACAGCACACGATGATCCGCGAGTCGGCGATGACGTTGGCGAAGGTCTGTGGCGTGGGAGAGGATCCCTGATTCACGATGGCGCCACCTTTGTCTTGCTGGTCCCCGAAATCTGGGCACGCAAGGAATCGCCGAGTGCCTGGATGTGTGTGGCGGTCATCGCAGCGGTGGCGATGTGGGGCAACGAGAAATGGCCAGCGGTGACGGCAGCATCGATCCGCTGCACTTCGCGGGCGTGCAAAGCGCAGCGCGCCGCGCGAAAGCGCGCCGCCTGGCCCAAGTTGTCGTCACCCACCTGACCCGATTCCACGAGAGCCGTGACGTCGGGTGCCGCATCCACGCCGTTCACAACCACCGGCGCAAAGGTGAGTCCGACGGTGTCGGCGAGAAGAGCCGTGCTTTCGAGAAGTTCGTTCACTGGCGTGGTTTCGGGAAGGGTCACCATCACCACCCGGGTTCGCTCCGGATCCTTCAGCATGGCCTGTACCTCGATTGCTTGGGACCGGATCGGCCCGCCGCGTACCGTCTCGGCCATGGCCGCCGGGGCCTGGAGAAAACTGATGGCGTGTCCGGCAGCGGGACCATCGAGGATGATCAGGTCGTGATCACTTTGGGGTCCGGTCAGGGTCACCAAGTGTTTGATCTTGCCGAGGACCAATAGGTCATCGATGCCCGGTGCGGCGCTCGAGACCACTCCGACGACTCCGGTGGAGACCAGCCGCTTGGCGAGGCGGGCCATTCCCTGCGTAGCCAGATAGTCCTGCAACGCCTCGGCCGCAGTGATGGTGCGCACATGGATGGATCCGGTTTTCTTGGGACCGGTCTTGGTGGCCAGTCGTACTCCCTCGTAATCGCACATCGCGTGGGGATCGCCTCCGAGCAGTCCGATCATTCCCGGACGGGAGTCAAGGGTCACAACGAGGACGCGAAGTCCGGTGTCGGCTGCTGCCCGCGCCATGGCAGCAGTTACCGTTGTCTTGCCGACACCCCCCTTGCCGGCCACCACCAGCAACCGCGATGTGGTGAACATTCGGCTCAGTTTTTCAGTCTTCGGAGACACTCGTGCGCAGACTAGCGATCCTCTTCATGGCAGTTGGTGCGGTGCTCTCGTTCATCGATGTGGCACATGCTTCATCGGGCTCGAACTCGAGCAATGGTGGCGAAGTTGCTGGTGAAACGACTGCGGGAGCCGAGGGTTTGGCGCCGGTTGATGTATTGCAGGTCTCGGGACTGGTCGACGGCATCCTGCTGGCCGAAATCGAGGATGCCATCACCCGTGCCGAAGGCAACGACTCCCAGGCGTTGATCCTGCAGGTGAACTCACGTGCGGCCCTGGTGGGTCGCGACGAGATGAGGAAGTTGTACGAGCGCATCGAGAATGCCGGCGTTCCCGTGGCCATCTGGGTGGGACCATCGGGCGCGCGTGCTACTGGTCTGGTGGCGCAGCTGTTGTCGGCCGCCGACGTCACCGGCATGGCTCCGGGAACACGCATCGGCCGCTCGGGAACGCCGTTGACCGATGCGGTGGATTTCGGTGGAGCAACCGATGACTTGCGGTCGGGAACTCTCGGCTTCCAGGACGCCCGTCGACTGGGCGCGCTGAAATTGGAGATCAGCGACGAAGGTGTCCCGACGATTCGCAACATGGTCTTCGCCCTCGATGGTCTCGTGGTCGATGGAACCGAGTTGGACACGGCCATCGAGTCGCTCAACGACGACGGCACGGTGTCGAACGACATCACCACCGTTCGCTTCCACAAGTTGGGCATCTGGTCGCAGTTGCTGCACACCTCGGCCAGTCCCCCTGTTGCCTATCTGTTCCTGATCATCGGTCTGGCGCTTCTGGTCTTCGAATTCTTCACCGCTGGTATCGGCGTCGCTGGAGGAACTGGAGCAATCCTGGTGCTCCTGGCCTTCTACGGACTCGGCGAATTGCCCGAACGCGGTTGGGCCTTGGCATTGCTCGTCGTGTCGATGCTCGCTTTCTCCATCGACGTACAAGTGGGTATTCCGCGTCTATGGACGGGAATCGGTCTGGCCATGTTCACCGTGGGTTCGCTCTTCCTGTTTCCCGAATTCGATCAACAAGATCTCCGGGTCTCGTGGCTGACCTTGTTGGTGGGAATTGGTGGTATCGCCCTCACCTTCATCTCCGGGATGCCCAGCATGACGCGCACGCGCTTCGCCACGCCGACCATTGGTCGCGAACGGCTCATCGGAGAGATAGGTCGGGCCATGACCGACATTTCCCCGGATGGAATCGTGAACGTGTCCTCGGCACAGTGGAAGGCGCGTACCAATCGAGCCACCCCGATCAGGACCGGGGAGTCGGCGCGCGTCGTGGCCATCGACGGTGTGGTCCTCGAAGTGGAACCAGAAGCGGGAGGCGCCCGCGACTACCGCGAACGGCGCGCCTCGGCCGATGACGCTGTTTGATGGATGACACTGTTCGATTCCGGTGAGACCCGCGAACTCCTGCCGCGCGACGGCTCGGCCATGTACCGACCTTCCTTTCTCGGTCCGGCTTCGAGTGACGAGCATCTGAACGGATTGCTCGTCGAGGTGCCCTGGGAGGCCCGCAGCATCGTGTTGTTCGGTCGTCGAGTGCTGCAGCCGCGCCTCGCCTGCTGGTACGGAGACGAGGCCTACTCGTATTCGGGCATCACCCTGGAGCCACGTCCTTGGTCGGCGCGTTTGGCAACCCTGAAGGCGATGGTCGAGGCGGCCTCGAATCATTCCTTCAACAGCGTGCTCGTGAACCTGTACCGGGACGGCAACGATTCGATGGGTTGGCATGCCGATGACGAACCGGAACTCGGTTCGGAACCGGTCATTGCGTCACTGAGTCTCGGTTGCACTCGCAGATTTCGTTTCCGCCACCGTGACTCCAAGGAGACGGTCGAGGTGGACTTGGAACCGGGCTCACTCTTGGTCATGAGCGGTCTCTCGCAGACTCGTTGGGTTCACGATGTGCCCAAGTCGAAGCGTGTCACCGAACCTCGGATCAATCTCACCTTTCGTCAGGTCTTCCCGAGTTCTCGTCGCCGGGGCTGATCACGAATACAGTCGCGGTCCGGCGATGCGTACGTCGTCGCGTCGCCTGGTGATGCCGCGACCGTCCAGTTCGGTGGCCAAGGGAACGGCGTGCTTGCGGGTGATACCGAGGGATTCGCGAAACTGCGACATGGTGAATCCATCGGGATGATCCGTGAGCAGGGTCTGTGCCGCCCGTCTGGCCCGTTCGACGGCCGAGTGGTGGAACCAGAGGCCTTCGCGTTCGACGAGCAACCCACGTTGTTGCAATCGCCGGAGATCGCCCGGACTCGCCGATGTCGGTGGATGCGGCGCACATCCTTGGGCTTCCAATTCGGCGAGAACCGGATGTCGAAGCAAAGGATCCTCGAGGTCTTTCCGGCGAACGCGTCCATCGGAGATGTCGATGTCGTCCAGCAAGTCGAGGACCCGGCGCAAGCGTTCGTCGAGACTCGTGAGATCCACACCCTCTGACCCCGCAGCGCGGATGCGCTCGGTGAGATCGTCGCGCAGTCGCTGCAGGAGGTCCGGATCGACGATCCATGGGCCGACTGTCGGTGTGAGCATGATTCCGGTGAGCAGATCGAGGTCGTGGCTGGTGATCCAGCCGCGTTCGTTGACGACGCGTTCGATGGATCGATCGGGACGGGCAGTCGCCGCCGGACGTTGCGGGTCGATGTCCAGGATTTCCCCGCCACCGACGGTTTCCGATCGTCCGCTCTCCCGGAGAATGAACCGATCTCCGGGAAGGAGCGGCACCACTCGGGCCATTTGCACCCGGACGTTCTGGCTGTTCCCCGGAGCGATGGTGTCCGGTCCGAGAACTCGCACCGTCGCCGGAATCTGATCCGATCCGATGTGCACCGCGTAGGCGCCGCGACGGGATACGGCATGATCGAGAGATGCCAGCACCGTGAGCTCGGCATCGAACCGATCGGTGAGAAACCATCGGTCTGCGGCGATCACGGCATTCCCACGAACGATGTCGTGATGATCAACACCGGAGAGATTCAGGGCCACACGGTGACCTGGTGCGATTCGGTCGACCGAGCGACCGAGAGTTTGAATCGAGCGAATACGCGCCGGGCGGCTCGACGGCGTGATCGCGATCTGTTCACCAACCGAGAGGCTGCCGTGGGTGAGTGTGCCGGTGACGACCGTCCCACTGCCCTTGGCAGCGAAGACCCGATCGATGAAGAGTCGCGGTCTCCGGTGGTCCACCGATGACGCAGCAGTGCTCGCCAGCTGCCGAAGATGCGAGACGAGTTCGTCGAGACCCTCGCCGGTCACACTGGATACCCCGATGATCGGAGCGTTCTCCAGCGAACTGCCGGCCAGCCGGTCGGCGATGTCGAGAGTTGCCAGCTGACACTCGTCCGTCGTGCACAGGTCGATCTTGGTGAGAGCGACGACCCCGTGATCGATACCCAGCAGGTGCAGGATCCGCAGATGCTCCTCCGATTGGGGCATCCACCCCTCATGAGCGTCGACGACGAAGAGACAGCCGTGGATCCCGCCGAGACCGGCCAACATGTTGGCCAGAAAGCGCACGTGTCCGGGCACGTCGATGAACGAGAGGCCCTCGTGGTCGTCGGCGGTGAGATGGGCGAAACCGAGATCGATGGTCAGACCTCGATCCTTTTCCTCCTGCCATCGATCGGGATCGATACCGGTGAGCGCGCGCACCAATGTGGACTTGCCGTGATCGACGTGTCCGGCGGTGGCGATGATGCGCATTCGTCAGTTGCCGGTGTGCAGAGCGGCGATGATCTCGGCATCATCGGCAGGGTCCACGGTGCGCAGATCGAGAACGGTTTGATCCTCGCGTACTCGGGCCACGATGGGCAGCGGTCGGTGGCGCAGCGCGGAGGCGTGGTCACCCGGCAGACCGATGCCGACCGAGGGAATCGTTGCGCCGGGGGAACTTCCCGCCCCGGGCAGGGACTCGCAGTCGATGACCCGACCCAGTCCGGCCTGCTGCACGATGCGTTCGGCGCGAACTGTGAGTTCGTCGATGGAGATCGTGGCCATCCTCCAGAAAGGAATGCTCAGGGCCGCCGTGCGGTCGAGATAGCCGAGAGCGGTGCGATGCAGAGCCTCCAGCACCAGGCCCCCGGGCCGCAGCGCGCGTGCCAATGGATGGGCGGCGCAAGCCTGCACCAGATCCGATCGACCGGCGATGATGCCGGCCTGTGGTCCGCCGAACAACTTGTCACCACTGAATGTCACCAGTGCCGCTCCGGCGGCCAGCGTCTGACGGGCGGCTGGTTCGTCGGCGAGCCAGGCCGGTGGTCCGGCTGGCAGCCAGGGGCACGTGGCATCCACGAGGCCGGATCCGATATCGGCCACCACCGGCGGACCGAGCGTGGCCAGTTCCTCCACCGGAGTCGAGGCTACGAACCCCTCGACTTTGTAGTTGGACGGATGAACTTTCAGGATCAGAGCCAAGTCGGAGTGACGACGGGTCATGGCCTTGCGATAATCGGCCAGGCGTGTGCGATTGGTGGTTCCGACATCCACGAGTCGGGCACCGGACTGTTCCATGACTTCGGGAACCCGAAAACCGCCACCGATCTCGACACTTTCACCACGACTCACGGCCACTTCACGGTCGTGGGCCAGAGCTGCCAGCACCAACAGCACTGCGGCTGCATTGTTGTTCACCACCAGCGCGTCTTCGCATCCGCAAAGCCGGGCGAACAGGGTGCTGATCCCCGCGTAACGATTGCCACGGCGACCGGTTTCCAGGTCGAATTCCAGATTCGATCCCCGCGGCGGCGCAGTGGAAGGAATTGCCGCGGACATGGCCCGTCCCAGATTGGTATGGGCGAGAATGCCGGTGGCGTTGATCACCGGTGTGAGAAGTGAGCGCCGTACTGCCAGAGCGATCGATTCGGCGAGGGATGGATCTCCAGCGGCGATGGCGCGACGGGCCGCATCCACCAGCAGGGGATGTGGCAGATCCAGATGAGCGAGCGAGCGCGCCAAGGCATCCACACTGGGCGGTCGTTCGGACGCCACACGATCGGACGGTGCTCGCTCGGACATCGATGGGGACGCTATCCCTCGCCGAGTCCTGGTTGGACGGGCTGGATATGGTGACGGAGTGATCTTGTTCGTCCTGTTCATCGTGGTGCCGATCGTGGAGCTGTACACGATCATCCGCATGAGTGGCGCCATCGGATTCCTCAACACCCTCGGCCTCATGGTCCTGGTGGCGGTCCTCGGTACCTGGCTGGTGCGCCGTGAGGGATTTCGCGTTTGGAACCGCTTCAACGATGTGATTGCGGCGGGTCAGATTCCAGCGCGCGAGATCATCGACGGAGTGTTGATTCTCGGTGCCGGGGCCTTGTTGTTGACTCCGGGCTTTCTCTCCGATGTTCTTGGTCTCTTCATGCTGTTTCCGCCGACGCGGATCCTGTTCCGCTCGTACGTGTTGCGGCGATCGAAGAGGGGAACCGTGCTCTTTCGTACATGGCACATGCCTCGACGCAACCCGCCTGGTGGGCCGATCATCGACACCGATGCCACCGACGTGCGCGGCACTCTCGACGAATGAGCGGTGCAACGTTCGATCCGGCCGCGGTGGCCATTCGTCCGGCGGCCACCGTGATGCTCGTCCGTGAATCGGATGGAACGGGCATCGAGGTGTTCATGATGCGCCGTACCACCAAAGCGGCATTCGCTGGCGGTATGTACGTGTTCCCTGGTGGCGCAGTGGATGCAGAGGACTCGTCCCATGAGGTGGCGGCGATTCGCGAATGCTTCGAAGAAGCGGGTGTGCTGTTGGCCCGATCCGCGGACGGCTCCATCGTGCGTCTGGACGATCCGCTCGTTCACGATCGCTTCTCGATCTACCGCCATGCGGTGCATTCAGGCGAGCGAAGCATGACCAGTGTGTTGGATGCCGAAAACCTGACGGCCATGGTTGATCAGATGCACTGGGTGTCCCATTGGGTCACGCCATTCGGCGAAGTCCGGCGATTCGATACGCGGTTCTTCGTGGCCGCCATGCCGCCCGATCAAGAACCGCTGCACGACGACTTGGAAACGGTGGACAGCCTCTGGGTGACTCCCGGTGAAGCATTGAGCCGGGCTCGAAGAGGTGAACTGATGATGTTGCCACCCACCATCGTGAACCTCGGATTTCTCGCCGACCATCGGACCGTGGACGGGATCCTGTCGTCGGTGGTGGGACTCGGGATGCCGGAGAAGATCCTGCCGAAGGTGCGGTGGGCAGCCGATGGTTCCATCGAGGCCCTCTTGATGCCCGGTGATCCCGGTTACGAGGATCTTCCCGACCGCTGATCGTCGGTTGGCTCCAGATCACCGAGGAGGATCTGGGCGCGGGCCAGCGCCCGTTCGCGCCGATTGCGCACGGATCGTGCCGAGATGCCGAGGACTTCGGCTGCCTCCACCGAGTTCACGTCTTGACTGACGGCGCGCAGCATTTGGAGATCGGTCGCCGAAAGACCCTTCGCCGACAGTCCGTGAAGAAGAAGTTCCAGAGTTCCGCCTTCGGCCGCCGGATCCGCGTGCGGATCCTGGCCGAATTCGATTCCGAGGAGACGTTCCGGGCTGACTTGTTCTTCGCTGCGACTGGACTTGAGGCGGGTGTCGCGGACGAAGGCGGCATATTCGATGTCCATCAGCAAGTTGGCGGCCAGTCGTCGGGATCGGCGTTCGATGGGGAATTGCCGAATGATCATCCAGGCGCTCGCCGTGATCAGATCGAAGGCTCCGGGAAGTCCGTGGGCCACGATGGGCGCTCGTCTCACGGCGATGGCGACGAGGCCGGGCATGATGCGTTGCAGCACGATGCGAGCTGCCAGATCGTCGGTTCTGGCAACTCCGACGAGTAGAGCCAGATAGCGATCCAACCCCTCGTCGTTCGACGCAACACCGAATCCGGCTCGCCGAAGGATTTCATCGAGGTGTCCTACCGGCTCGCCCGGTAGTCCCCAGGCGTTGGCCCGGGCCACGTTCTGTCGTTGGCGAGCCAGACGTTCCCATTCGGCGAAGAGGGCGGTGATGATGGTGGGGCGCGCTGACGATGCGGTCATGGTCGCAGCAGGCCACGGTGCTCTCACCGATTCACTCACCGTGATCGGCGATCCGCCCACGATCGTCCGTCGGTGAGACCTTCGGTGAGAGTGCCGCCGACTCTGCGGTGATGGTCGATGAACGACAGGAATTCGAGATCGTGGTGGCATCCGGCCCCGATTGCGGGCGCACCATTCCCTTGACGGACCGTCGCCAGACCTTGGGTCGGTCACCGACCTGCGGAATCCGCATCGAAGATCTCGCTTTGCGACCTCACCATGTGATGGTGTCCGGACGAGCGCCGGATCTGGTTCTCCAGGCGCTCGGTGGAGAAGTCGAGGATCTCGATGGGGCCTTTCGCGTTGGCAACACCGTGTGCTGGGTACGGCCGGTCATCCGGCGCGCTGTGACCGAAACCGGCACGGCGCGACCGTTTCACAGACCGCCATCATCACCCGGTGTGGTGGCGCTCGAACCACCCGTCGAACCCCTCTCCCGACCACAACCACGCCCGGCGAGTGCCCCACCGTGGGGACCAGTGCTGGGGGGAGCATCGACTGGGTTGATCGTGGCCGCAGTGACTCGTCAGTGGCTGTTCGCCCTCTTCTCGGTCGTGACGGCGGCGGTTGCCGGGGTCACTTGGTATGTCCAACGACTCGGGTCGCGTCGGGCACGACGTCGGTGGGTGAATGAAACGGCCGACGATCGTCGCGAATTCGATCAGCGATGTGTGACGTTCGCTGGGCATCTGGCAGACGTTCGGCGGAGTCGCCACCGACTCTTGGGGGACCTTCTCGTGGCGGCTCGACGCGGGGACGGTGTGCTTTGGGCCAAACGGCACATCGACGATGTCTGCATCGGGTACGGATCCCGTCAGGTGGTGGTGGTTCCCGGGGCATCACCGTTGAACTTCAATGACATCCCAGTGACCGTCGATCTCTCGGCTGGCTCGATCATCGGTGTGCACGGAGATCGAGCCGAGTCCGTGGTGGCGGCCCTCCTGCTGCGACTGGCGATGGAAGTGGGTCCCTCGGATTGGCAGTTGCTGACCGCCGCAGTGGTGCCCGATCCGTGGATGGGCCTCGGTCGTCTTGCTCATTGTCGTCGACATCCCCTGACCCTTGACGATCTGCGGGAACCTGATGACCCGACCCGCCACGACATCGTCTGGGTGAGCGACCCGGCCGATGCGTCCCAGCGGAGATCGCTGGCGTTGCGGTACCTGGAACAAAGACGGGCATCGATGATCATTTCTGCTCCGTCGCTTCGGGATCTTCCGGCCCATTGCACGACCATCATCGATTCCGCCGACGTCGAACTGGACGGAGTCGGCCCGATGGCGGTGAATGAAGTGATCGAAGTCTTGGAGCAGTGGCAGGATCCCGATGCGGCGGTTCTCGCCGTGCCGGCGAACGCGCAATTCGCAGGAATCGATCGCTATCGAACGGTGTCCACGGAGGAGATCGTGCGACGGTGGTCGACGAGATCCACCACCGTCCGCATCGACGTGGGCATCGGATCCGAGGGTCCGACGACTCTCGATTTGGTCTCCGATGGTCCCCACGCCATTGTCGTGGGTACCACGGGCGCCGGGAAGAGCGAGCTTCTGCGCACGCTGGTGATGTCTCTTGCTCTCAACAATTCTCCACAGGCGGTGAATCTGGTACTCGTGGACTACAAAGGCGGTTCCGCCTTCGACGCCTGTGCAGATCTGCCGCATGTGGCGGCGGTGGTGACCGATCTGGAAAGTCAAGGCTCCGAGAACACTGCCCGGCGCATGTTGCGTGGATTGGAAGCCGAACTTCGTCATCGCGAGACACTCCTGCGAATCGCGGGTGTGAGTACACAAGTGGAGTACGAGCACCGCTGCGGGAGTGCGGCCCAGGCAATGCCGAAGTTGGTCATCGTCATCGATGAGTTGGCTGCTCTTCGAGCGGACGTTCCCGATGTGGTCTCGGCACTGGTGTCGGTGGCTCAGCGGGGACGCAGCCTGGGTGTGCATCTGATCGTGGCCACGCAGAGGCCGGGCTCGGAGCTTTCTGGAGACATCGTGGCCAATTCGTCGTTGCGGATCGCCCTGCGATTGGCGGCGCGCGAGGATTCGATCCAAGTACTCGGACATCCATTGGCCGCTGCATTGCCGCGTTCCCGGCCCGGACGCGCTGCCATGTCCATCGGTGGCGCTCTTCCGGAGGTGTTCCAAACCCTGCAGGTCGGTGACGATCTCGAGTCGCTGGTGACGATGACGCGCCACGCGGCCGAGGAGATGTGTATACCCCCACCCCGTCGTCCTTGGTGCGAAGCCCTACCGGCGAGGTTGGCCCCACCCGCTGATGCGCCGTCTCTGGCCGTGGGGATGGTGGATGATCCCGACGCCCAACGTCAGTTTCCGCTGTTGTGGAATCCCGAGGCCCATCTGTTCGTCACCGGTGGACCGGGATCGGGGAAGACCTGGGCATTGCACACCTTGTTGGCCGTGCTCCAGCGTCATGATCCGTCGGCGCGATTCTTCGTGATCGCTGGCCGTGGTGGCCGTTCACCGTGGGTTGCGGTGCAGGACCATGAGCGCCTGTATCGATTGCTTCGGCATGTATCGATGGTGATCGATGACCGTCAACGACGGCGATCCGACGTGTCGCCACTGGTTCTCATCATCGACGATGTGGACATTTGGCGTTCGTTGTATGCCGATGATCGATTGGGGGCGCATCTCTGGGACATGTTCGAACGGATTGCCACCCGGGGACCGGTGGTTGGAGTGACCTGTGCACTGAGCGCCACGCGTGATCATGGACTACCTGGATTCGTCGGCTCGCGACTTGCCCAACATTGGATTGGAACCGATCGCTCCGGTTCGTTTCGTGTGCCCGGCTCCTCGGAGCCACTGACGGCACGACTCTTCGATCCACACTTCTACGCCACTGGTCTCGATGCGGTGACAGCTGGTGTCGATCGCTCCGTCACGGCGGTTCTTCCCGAGCGCGTGGAGGCCAGAACGCTTTCCCGACCGGGGTCATTCGGGATCCGGGCCGACGATCTGACCGAAATCGGGTTGTCGACATCCAGACGGCTGCGGGCGTTGGTCGTCGGTCATCGACAATCGGGTCGCACCGGGGCCCTTCACGCGCTGAAAACGTCATGGGCTCGGACGAATCCTGATGGTCGCATCATCGATCTGACTCGCTTCGGCAGCGACGGAACGGATGATGAGGTGTTGGACGGCGACACCACGTCGGTTCTCCTCGTGGTGGATGATGCCGATCGATTCGAGATGTCTTCGAATTTGCTGAGTCGCCTGATACCGGCGCTGGAGTCGCCGGCTGGAACTCATGTTTCGCTTCTCGCCGCTGCACCACCGCATTTCCTGCGAGCACGTACCGATCACTGGCTACAACGTCTGCGAATGCACCGGTGCGGTGTCCTGCTCGGTCGGTGCGCCGATGAGGATGGTGATCTGTTCGGCCTGTACACCCGCTCGCTGGCGGTGGTCCCGGAAGCCCGCGGGCGCGGACTCTGGATCGAGGACGGCGAGTCCCTGGGCATCGTCCAGTTCTTCGACGCATCGAGCGGTGATGCATTCGAATCCGACGATGCAGTCGAATTCGTGGTTGGTGCGAACTGATTAGGGTGACGGTATGCGCACGCAGCTTCCCTCCGGTGCCCAGGCAGAAATCGTCACCGTCCCCGGGGCGACTCGTGGACTGGTGGTCTTTCCGGACATCTTCGGCCTCCGCCCGCTTTTCGACGATCATGTGGCGCGCTTCGCTCGCGATTGGGGTGTCACGACCATTGCCATCGAAC
>JBMTPW010000023.1:0-13210 GCA_049444115.1 Ilumatobacteraceae bacterium
GTGTACGACCTCGACTCGTGGGAGGACCGGGCGGTGATCGACGACATCGTCGAGTCCGAAGTGGGGATTTGTTTCGGTCCCGACACCCTGCCGGAGGCCCGCAACCGGGGCTACACCTTGGCGCGACCCGGCGCGACCCGTCGACACCGCAAGCCGCGGTCTTGATGCGGGTGAGCGGGTGACCTGACCACCGATGCTGAGCAACGGAACCATCGCATCGGGTGCGGTGGCCCTACCGCGCTATCTGGCTCTGCCGAGTGGTCGACAGGATGCGTTGCCGGCGGTCATCATGTGCCATTCGTTTCCCTTCGGTCCGATCGATGCCCGGCACTCGGCGAGCACCTTCCCGGAAATGGTGGACCGGATCGCCAATGAACTGGGATTCGCAGCGATGTGTTTCACATTCCGTGGTTGCGGAGAAAGCGGTGGTGATTTCTCCCTGCAGGGATGGGTGGACGATTTGCGCGCCGCCATCGATCACATGATCGAAATCGAACAACCCACCGGCTTGTGGTTGGTGGGATCCAATACCGGAGGCTCGCTGGCAATGTGCGTGGCCGCCGACGATCCGCGAGTACGGGGCTGCGCGCTCCTTGGTCCGCGGGCCGATTTCGACGATTGGGCGGCCCATCCGCGACGTTTTCTCGAGCACTGTCGGTCGGTGGGTGCGGTGCGAACGCCGCGCTTTCCACAGGACTTCGACGAGTGGACCCGGGAGTTGCGCCGATTCCGTCCAGTCCCGGCGGCCCGCCGTTTCGCGCCGCGCCCGTTGTTGCTTCTGCACGGTGACGACGACGAGAGCGTTCCGGCGTCGGACACCCGGCAGTTGGCTGAAGCCCACGGCAGTGTCGAGATGCGGATCCTGGACGGCGCCGGACATCGTTTGCGGCATGATCCCCGCGCAGTCGCAGTACTCTTCGGATGGTTGGATCGCCAGCGGCTCGGTGAGGATTGAGGGTGATCGGTTCCGGCTCTTGGACCAAGCTGCTCATTCGAAAGGCCTCCCGAGGCCACCGGACTCGAATCGGACGTTTCTTCGAGACGTTGGCTGCCGTGATTTCCATGATGGGTGTTGTTGGTTCGTGCGCTGACGACCGCGATCTTCGGGATTCCGGTGCACCGTGTCTCAGCGTTGCCGAAGCGAGGATTTGCGCGCAGGTGGACCGCGGCCGATTGGTGATGACTGCAGAGGGGCTCGAGGCTGGATCCCTTTTGCGAATCAGCATGGAAGGAATTGGCCCAGCGGAGTGGATGGTTTCGGAGACGGGAACCTTGATCCAAGAGGCGGGGTCGATCGGTTTCCTGAGTTACAACGGAACGTTCGGAGAGATTTCGGTCGAGGCGATTTCAAAGAATGGCTCACCGGTCGTGGGCAGGATCGTTCCCGACTGACGAGTGCATGTGACAATCCCTGTACAGGATTGACGTCCTCCGTATCCGGAGCGTTTCGACCGAATGTTCAACCCGAGGTTCAACCTTGGGCCGGACCCAGGTCCTCGCGTGAGCGGAAGTACTCGATCATGGCGGAGAGTCCCTCGCGCAAGGGTATGACTGGCTGCCAGCCGAGAAGCGACGTCGCCAGCGAGATGTCCGGTTGGCGCTGCAAGGGGTCACCGTCGCGCTCCGGCGGCATCGGAACCTCGACGATGGGACTGGTCGAGAACGTGAGATCGATCACCATTTCGGCCAGTTCACGCATGGTGAATTCGCCGGGATTGCCGATGTTCACCGGCGACGTGAGCTGCGAATCGAGGAGAGCCACGAGTCCGCGCACCTCGTCACCGACATGGCAGAAACTTCGGGTTTGGGATCCGTCCCCGTGGAGGGTGATGGGTTGACCGGAGAGCGCCTGCACCACGAAAGTGTTCACCACACGCCCGTCTCGTGGTCGCATTCGTTCGCCATAGGTATTGAAGATGCGGGCGATACGCACATCCAGTCCGAACGTGCGGTGGTACGCCATGGTGAGCGCTTCGCTGAATCTTTTGGCTTCGTCGTAACAACTACGAGGACCGATGGACGAGACGTTGCCGAAATATGTCTCGGGCTGGGGATGAACCAGAGGATCGCCGTAGACCTCGCTCGTGGAGGCCAGGAAGAAGACGGCCTGATCGTGTCGGGCGCGCTCGAGGAGCGTCCGCGTGCCGGTGCTCCCGACGGCCATGATTTCGAGAGGCATCGTGGCGAAATCATTCGGAGAGGCCGGACTGGCCAGGTTCAGAACGGTGTCGAAGCGGCGTGACATCTCGGTGGAATCCGGAAGTGGTTCGGTGATGTCGTGACGAATGAAGGCGAAACCATCGCGGCCGAGGAGATGGGCGATGTTGTCGGCACGGCCGGTGCAGAGATTGTCGAGAACCACGACCTCATCTCCGCGATCCATGAGGACATCGGCCATGTGCGAGCCGATGAATCCGGCCCCTCCGGCCAGAAGGTGCCGCTTGCTCACCGTCCGATTCCCTCGTAGGTGAATCCGGCCCGTTTCCAATCGGAGCGATCGAGCAGATTGCGAGCATCCACGACATGACGGCCGGTCATGGCTTGCGCCACCAGGGTTGGGTCGACCCACTTGAACTCGTCCCACTCGGTGAGAACGGCAAGGACATCCGCACCGTGGCAGGCATCGACGGGAGATGCAGTCAGCACGATGTCGGCCGCGAGTACGGATCGTTGCTCGCGGCACGTGGGATCGAACGCTTGCACCCGAACTCCGGAAGCGAGCAGGCGTTCGATGACGGCCAGGGATGGTGAGTCACGAAGATCGTCGGTGTTGGCCTTGAAGGTGAGGCCCCAGATGGCGACGGTGGCTCCCTGCTTCGCCGCGCCCTCGAGAATCTTGCGGGCCACGCGGTCCAACTGGTCGTTGTTGACCTCCACGACTCCCTCGAGAAGGCTGAACCGATAGCCCGCGTCTTCAGCGATCTTGATCAGTGCCCGTGAATCCTTCGGGAAACAACTCCCACCCCATCCCGGCCCGGGACGGAGGAAGTCCTGGCCGATGCGGTGATCCGATCCCATACCCACGACGACATCGTTGATGTCGGCGCCGACCCCTTCACAGATGGCAGCGATGGCATTGATGAAGGAAAGTTTGGTGGCCAAGAAGGCGTTGGCCGCGTACTTGATGGTCTCGGCCGAGGCCGGATCGGTGATGATCACGCGCGTCGACAATCCGGTGTAGAGATCGGCCACCTGCATGCAGGCAGCCTGGTCGTCGCCACCTACCACGACGCGGTCGGGATGCAGGAAGTCGTCCACTGCCGAACCTTCGCGGAGGAACTCCGGATTGGAAACCACACGCACATCGGGCCGGCCCAGGGCTCGCTCGACCACCTTGGTGGAACCGACGGGAACGGTGGACTTGTTGACAACGATGGCCTCGAAGGGCAGATGCGCCGAAATCTGTTGGGCAGCGGTCTGCACATAGCTGAGATCAGCTGAGCCATCTTCACCCTGGGGTGTCGGGACGCAGAGAAAGACGATGTCACTGGTCCTGACCGCCGACGCCGAATCGGCCGTGAAGGAAAGCCGACCGTTGGTACGTCCCTCGTTCACCAGCTCGGGGAGGCCACGCTCCACGATCGGCACGACGCCAGACTCGAGGGAGGCAATCTTGGCAGGATCGACATCGGCGCAGATGACGCGATGGCCGAGGTGTGCCAGACAGGCTCCGGTGGTCAAACCGACATAGCCCGTCCCGATGACTGCGACCCGTTTCGACACGTCGTCAGACTAGCGATCACCAGGTTCTTCACACCTCTTCGGGAAGTCGTCGACCCATCTTGGAGAAGACGATCCACCCACTCGCCAGGCTGAGGCCAGCTGAACCTAGCATGATGGCGATTTGACCAGCAGACGGTGCCGCTGCGTCGTAAAGAAGGTTGCGGAAACTGCTGACGAACGCGTTCATCGGGTTCAATTCGAGCACGAATAGAACCCAGCCGGTCACACGATCCTCCACCATCTTCGGTGAGTAGACGACCGGTGTCAGGAAGAACCAGACCTGGAGGAATATCGTCCACAAGTAGGTGACATCCCGAAAGAACACCGAGACCGTGCTCAGGAAGAGAGCAAATCCGGATGCAAAGACTGCAAGGACCAGGGAAGTCAGAACGACTGCAGGCAACCAAGGGAGGATCGGATTTCCGGCGATCACCAGCACGATGCACAACAGTCCCAGTTCTATGGAGAATTGAACGCAGGCATGAAAGACGTTGCTGAAGACGAGCACCTCTCGAGGAAAAGCGACCCGTCGAACGAGACCGGCGTTCACTGAGATCGAGGACATACCGAGATTGGTGACCAATGCGAAGAAATTCCACGGAAGCAATGCGCAGAGAAGGAAGTACGCGAACCCTCTGAGTCCGCTCGGATCACCTGGTGGAGCGCTGGACTGAAAGAGCACTCCAAACACGAACGAGTAGATGGCCACGGTGGCCAAGGGGTTCAACATCGACCAGGCCCATCCAAGGAGCGATCGCCGGTACTTGGTGCGTAGTTCCCGCAAGGTCAGGTTCCACAGGAGTTCGCGGGCCTGGAAGACTCGGACGACAGCGGTCATGGCATGCGTCACCCTACTCCATGCCCTGCATTATGGTTTCGACAATGTCGCAGTCAACCGTCGTCGTCGACGATCTGTGGAAGAACTTCCGTCTGTATCACGAACGAAATCAGTACCTGAAGGCGGCGATCCTGCGCGGGCGCCGGGCACGGTACGAGGAGTTCTGGGCGTTGCGGGGCTTGAGCTTCGACGTGCCCAAGGGAACAACGTTCGGAGTCATTGGATCGAACGGTTCAGGGAAGAGCACTCTCCTCAAGTGTCTCGCCGGCATCCTTGCTCCGGATCGGGGTTCGGTAAGCATCAGCGGTCGCGTGTCGGCATTGTTGGAATTGGGAGCGGGATTCCATCCCGAATTGACCGGACGCGAGAACGTCTTCTTGAATGGCGCAATTCTGGGATTGAGTCGCCGCGAGATCACGGATCGCTTCGATCAAATCGTCGATTTCGCCGGTCTCGAAAAATTCATCGACACGCCGGTGAAGAATTACTCGTCGGGAATGTTCGTACGTTTGGGCTTTGCCGTCGCCGCACATGTCGACCCCGAAGTTCTTCTGATCGATGAAGTCCTGTCCGTCGGGGACGAGAGTTTTCAGCGCAAGAGTGCCGAACGGATCGAGCAATTCCGCCGGGAAGGGCGAACAATCGTCTTCGTGAGCCATGGTTTGGCACAGGTCGAGCAGTTATGTGAAAAAGTCGCCTGGATCGACCGTGGTGAATTGAGGATGCTCGGTCCTGCGGGCGAAGTGATCTCCAATTACCAAGGTCAGAGTCACGGCGCAGTGCGGGTGCAGGGTGAGGCAGGCCAGCGATGGGGAAGTGGAGAAGTTCTCATCAGCGCGGTGCAAATCCTGGACGCTCAGTCCCGCGCCCTTGCGGTCCCGCACTCGATGGAACCGATGACGGTTTCGGTGCATCTCGATGCAAAGGTGCCGATACAGGACGCAGTCGTGTCCCTCCGGATCGACTCGCTTGCCGGCCACCCCATTTGGAGCAGCTCGACCCGGCGTATCGGACTACCGTTCGGAACGTTGATGGGCGCTGCTCAGGTTGAAGTCGTCTTTCCGAGCCTTCCGCTTCTCGAAGGGATCTACGACCTCTCCGTGGCGATCACGGACCACACGGAAATGCATCCCTATGATCATTGGGAGAAGATGGTGCGATTCGAGGTGAGGCAATACTCGGTGTTCGACACCGGGAGTGTTCATATCGATTCCAATTGGAAGATCCTTGGTTCTCGAGGAGCCACGGAAACCACTCATTGAGGAACTCGTGCTGCCTCAGGGAGTTGGTTTGTGGCACTCCCAGGTGACGAAGTGGAACGGAGGAAGGAACCCGAAGGTCTTCGAACGCTCGCGATCCGCAACGACGTCCAGATCGGCGACTCGGCAGTCCTTCCACAGCGACAGGAGGTCGAATTGTCCATCACCGGGTGATACCGGCGCAGTGTGTCCGGACAGCAGTTCGAAGAACTCCTCGGTGACCAGAACTCGAACATCGAATCCGGCCGACTTGAGGCGATCGGTGAGATCCCACCCGAAATTGAAGAACACCTTGGTGTTGTCGGCGTGGAATTCGGGAGTGGGGGGAACACGGGTCGTCCCCAGGCACAAAGGAACCTGCAAATACATCCTTCCTCTCGACGCGAGGACGCGAAAGATTTCCGACAGTGCCGTGTTGGTATCCGGAACGTGCTCGAGAACGTGCGGTGTCAAGAGAACGTCCAACGAATTCGGTGGAAGCCGAATGTCCTGGAGGTCGAGATGGACGTCTCCCTCATGAGCCGACAGGTCGAAATCACTGGCGGTGTAGTCGAAGTACCGGCGCATCATGCGTCGATACGGAGTGCCGAGCCGTGGACTGGTCTCGAGGACTCGCAGTCCCGGTCGGTATTCGAACCGCGAGAGAAAGCAATACATCAGGAAGCGATCGCGGGAGACGCTGCCACATCGCGGGCATGCGGCGAGTTCACTGTGGAATGACCCATGGAAGGATTCGCCGGTCCAGTGGCAGATATTGCAGGCATGGTGATGGTTCCTTGCCCCCTGCTTCGGTGGGACCCACGGCTCATGGCCGAGTGAGTCCCATTCCCCCTCCTTCGCCGCCAGTCCGACCCGACGTGCCAAGGGGCGTAATAGATGCTTGAAAGTTTTGGTCATGGCCCTCGCAATTCGCTCGATTCCCCAATCGTCGTCACTGGTCGCCAGTGGATGAAGCGACTGTGAATAGGATGCGGTGCCAGCCTATGCCCTACCCCGAAGAGCTCGTGACGTACCCATTCATCCGGGTGGTGATATTGGCCTTCGACGGTGCCGACATGACGCTCGAATGCATCGATTCGGTGGTGAACGGAGGGTGGCCCGAGGACCGAATGGAAATCGTTCTCGTGGACAATGGATCACTCGACGACGTCGTGGCCCGTACTCGTTCGGAATATCCGATGGTGAGAATCATCGAACCTCTGAAGAACACCGGTTTCGCCGCTGGCTGCAATCTCGGTATCTCAGCAACCCAGAGTTCTGACGGGACCGAACTTCGACCTTTCGACCACGTCGCTCTCGTGAACAACGACGCCGCAGTGACTTCGGGTTGGTTGGATCCCCTGGTGATGGAAATGGCAGCGGCCGATGACATCGGAGCCGTGTGCCCCAAGATCTTGCTGGCACCTCGGTTCATCGAGATCCAGGTCTCTCGTTTGTTTTCCGATTCACCCGGTCCGGAACCTGAGCCGGTCTGCATCACGGGCTTCCGCCTCGATGGAAAACGCAGTGATTCTCGGTTGTCCTTCGACGAGGGTTTTTCGGGACCGTCACCCTTCGCCGCATGGAGTGGTGATGAGTTCGCTCGGTGGACGCACAATGGCGGTTGCCTGCGGATCATCGCCGACGATCCGAATGATCCTGTGAACCACCGGATCTCGTTGCGGGTGGGAGCTCGAGTTCCGGGCTGGGTGAAGGTGCGAAGTGACCGGGGCGAGGTGGCAGTTCGAGTCGGTGTATCCGATGAAGGCGAGATCAACGGACATCGCTGGTTGGATCTGGACGTCGGCTCGGAGCGGATCGACGTGATCAACAATGCCGGCTCCGAGATCTACCGCGACGGGTCGGCTGGAGATCGCGGATTTCTCGAACGAGACCATGGACAGTACGACCAAGTTGGTGATGTGGCTTCCTGGTGTGGCGGAGCGGTTCTCCTGCGCAAGGAATACCTCGATGCCGTCGGACTCTTCGACGAGTCGCTGTTCCTCTATTACGAAGACACCGACCTTTCCTGGCGGGGTCGTCTCCAAGGATGGCGATACCGCTACGCCCCCTCGTCGGTGGTTCGGCATCGTCACGCCCAGTCCTCCGGAGAGGGAAGCGAACTCTTCCGCTTCCAAGTGGAGAGGAATCGCCTGCTTGTTCTCGCCAAGAACGCGCCACTCCGACTCTTTCTCCGCTCGGCACTCGGAGAGGTCCGGCGCTTTTCGGAGTCGCTAGTTCGCGACGTGTTGTTTCCGATTCTCGTCGTTCGGCGCCCGCGCCTCTCTTCCTTCCGGTTTCGACGGCGGGTGACGCAATCATATTTCAGGTTGCTGCCAGGAGTTCTCGGCAAAAGATGGCTGACCCGCAGACGCGTGAGGCGCCGGATCGTTTTCGCCTCTGCCGTGGACAAGAAGATCATCGCTCCGGTCTTTGCCGACCACGTCGACATCGTCACGCCTTCGGAGAGGACTGGAACTGCATTGCGTCCTCGAGCAGCCGTGTACAACCTGTACTGGGATACCTACGGTGGCGGAGAAATTGTCAGCGGTGAAATGGCTCGTGTTCTCTCCGCCGACTACGACGTGACCATATTGGGGCCCGTGCGCCCCGATGTGGAGGTGTTGCGCCAGAGACTCGGCATCGATCTTTCAACTCTGAACTGGCGATGTGCCGCCGATGATGAAGCGGCTTCACGTATCAGCAGCGAATTCGATCTCTTCGTCAACTGCACTTTCCTCAGTACTGCCGCGAATCATTCACGAATGGGCGTCTACTACGTGAATTTCCCGGCACGAATTCCAAGTCCTTTCGCCGATGCGATGACGAGAGGGGCGTTGCGTTTGGTGTCGCTCCTTGTTCCGGTGCCGGTGATTGGAAGAAAGGCATCACAAGTGAAAGTGATTCTCGCCGCGCGGGTGCCCAAGAGCGACTGGACGAAGTCGTATTCCCTCTTCCTGGCCAATTCGACCTATGTGCAAACCTGGATCACCCGGATCTGGGGTCGATCCAGCACCGTGGTCTACCCCCCGGTCCGCACCTTGGTGGAACCCGGCGACAAGGTCCCCGTGATCGCCTCCGTGGGACGCTTCTTCGATCCGCAGCACGGACACAGCAAGAAGCAACTGGAATTGGTTCGAGGCTTCGGGACGATGAGCGAGGCTGGCGGTATCGAACCGTGGCGTCTCTGTCTGGTCGGTGGTGCGGATGCGGCGAACCGTGACTACGTCATGAGCATCAGGCAGGCTGCCCGAGGTTTGCCGATCGATGTCCACGTCAACGCCCGGCGCAACGAATTGGAGGTTCTGATTGCCCGAGCCAGCATCTATTGGCATGCCGGTGGATTCGGAGAAGACGAGCAACGGCACCCCGATCGCTTCGAACACTTCGGGATCTCGGTGGTGGAGGCAATGGCAGCGGGGGCCGTACCAGTGGTGTTCGGGGCGGCCGGCCCGGCCGAGATCGTGCGTCATGGCGTCGACGGATTTCATTGGCGGACATTGGACGAGTTGCAGGATTTCACTCGTCGCCTGATTCAAGATCCTGATCTGAGACAGCGCATGGCCACGAGCGCGCGGACAAGGGCTGCGGAGTATTCGCCGCAGCGCTTCGAAGTCAGTCTGCGCGCCGCAATCGCTCGGTGCTCGGCATGATTCAGACGAGGTAGGGATCCACGCGGCCAGGGTCGATGCCTGCTGCTTTCATGGCCCGCTCGACAATGGAGGAATCGATGGACCCTTCGGTTGCGAGAGTTGCGAGTGCAGCGATGACGATGCTCCCGGCATCGACTTCGAAATGGGCTCGCAGAGCTTCGCGAGTATCACTCCGTCCCATACCGTCCGTGCCCAGCGGTACGAAACGGCGCTCGGGTAGGAATCGAGCGATTTGCTCGGGAACGATCTTCATGAAGTCGGTGACGGCGATGACGGGATCCTTTCGATCGCCGAGAGATCGGGTGACGCGTGCACGTTCCTGGCTGGTTCCCGGGTGAAGCCGGTTTCGTCGCTCGACAGCCAGAGCGTCCTCACGAAGAACTTTGTATGAGGTCGCCGACCAGACGTCCGAGGCCACCCCGAAATCACGGGAGAGAGTTTGGGCAGCAGCGACCACGGCACCGTTCGCCGAGCCGCTGAAGAGCAGAGTCACTCGCGGCGATTCGGCGGTGGCTCCGTCGAATTCCGTCCAGCGATAGAGACCGGAGACGATGTCGTCATCGGAAACACCGTTCGGTCGCGCGGGCATCGGATAGTTCTCGTTGTAGAGGGTGAGGTAGTAGAAAACGTCGGGATCCGTTTCACCGTTCGGCCCGGGTGCACCGGCATACATGCGTTGCAAGCCATGCCGAACGATTGCGGCTACTTCGAAGGCGAACGCCGGGTCGTAGGTTTGGCAAGCGGGAACAGTCGATGCCAGCACCAAGCTGTGGCCATCTTGATGCTGGAGTCCCTCACCGAGCAGGGTTGTGCGTCCTGCGGTTGCTCCGAGCAGAAAGCCCCGGGCTCGACTGTCGGCGGCTTGCCAGATGAGATCTCCGACTCTTTGGAAACCAAACATCGAATAGAACGTGTAGAAGGGAACGGTTGGTACGCCCCGCACCGCGTAGGAAGTTCCCGCGGCGATGAAACTGCTCATCGAACCGGCCTCGGTGATGCCTTCTTCCAGGATTTGTCCATCGGCGGATTCCGTGTACGAAAGCAGCATTTCGTGATCCACGGGTTCGTACTTCTGGCCCTGGGAGGCGTAGATCTTCAATTCGGGGAACAGGGAGTCCATTCCGAACGTGCGGGCCTCGTCGGGGATGATCGGAACCACTCGAGCACCGAACTCATCGTCTCGAGCCAAATTGCGGAGCAGACGCGTGAAACTCATGGTCGTGCTGACGGCCTGGTTGCCCGATCCCTGCTCGAATTCATTGAATACGGAGTCATTCGGGAGCGTCATTGGTCGGCGTGCGGTGACGACTCGCTTCGGAATGAACCCGCCGAGCGAGCGTCGGCGTTCCATCAGGTACTGGTATTCGATGGATCCTGGACTCGGACGGAAATATGGCGGGAGGTCTCCCTCGAAGGCGGAATCAGGAATTTCCGAGTTCAGGTTCAGTCGGTCGCGAAGCGTCCGCAACTGGGCACTGGTCATCTTCTTGATCTGATGGGTGGCGTTGCGACCTTCGATGTCGGGACCGAGGGTCCAGCCCTTGATGGTCTTGCAGAGGATCGCCGTGGGTCGGCCGGTGCCCAAATTCTGCGCTGCGGCGCGATAGGCGGCGTACAGCTTTCGATAGTCGTGGCCACCGCGGGGAAGTGTTCGCAGATCATCATCGGACAAGTGAGCCACCATCTGACGCAAACGTGGATCCGGTCCGAAGAAATTTTCGCGGATGTAGTTGCCGGTCTCCACCGAGTAGCGCTGGAATTCGCCGTCCACGGTGGTGTTCATCTTGTTGAGCAGTGCGCCGTCCTTGTCTTGAGCCAGGAGTGAATCCCACTTGGATCCCCAGATGACCTTGATCACGTTCCAACCTGCACCGCGGAAGACGGCTTCGAGTTCCTGGATGATCTTGCCATTCCCGCGCACCGGCCCATCGAGACGCTGCAAGTTGCAGTTGACGACGAAGACGAGATTGTCCAGTTGTTCCCGAGCAGCCAAACTGAGGGCACCGAGCGTCTCTGGTTCATCTGTCTCGACATCTCCGAGGAAGGCCCACACGCGGCTCTCGCCAGTGTCATCCAACTGGCGATTGAGGAGATAGCGATTGAACCGGGCTTGATAGATGGCCGTGATCGGACCGAGTCCCATGCTCACCGTCGGGAACTCCCAGAAGTCGGGCATCAACCTTGGATGCGGATAACTGGAAAGTCCGCGTCCTCCCCGATTCAGTTCGCGACGGAAGTGATCCAGGTCGTCTTCGGTCAGACGGCCCTCGAGGAAGGCTCGCGCGTAGATGCCCGGCGCGGCGTGGCCTTGAATGTAGACGTGGTCTCCGGGTGTACCGTTGTCCTTGCCGCGAAAGAAGTGATTGAAGCCGATCTCGTAGAGGCTTGCGGAGCTGGCGAAGGTCGACAAATGTCCACCGATTCCGTCCGCCGCCTTGTTGGCTCGAACCACCATGGCCGCAGCGTTCCAGCGGATGAAAGCACGAATACGGCGCTCGATGTGCTCGTCGCCGGGAAACCAGGGTTCGAACTCACGGGGAATGGTGTTCACATAGGGAGTACTGACGGTGGCGGGAAAGCTCACCTGACTGCGCTGCGCGTGTTCGAGCAGACGCGACAGGAGATAGCGCGCCCGCACTTTGCCGTGAACATCGATCACGGCATCGAGGGAGTCCAGCCATTCTTGGGTCTCCCCTGGATCGGTGTCGGGCAACTGATGCACAGAACCATCGAAGAGCATGGAATGAGTCTCGCAGATCGCGGGTATCCGTCTCTGCCTGGTCGGATCTGTGGAATCATGACCCCTCGATGACCGTTCGCCACCACCGCCATGACGCTCTCTACGTCTACACCGACGGGGCCTGTAGTGGTAACCCTGGGCCAGGTGGTTGGGCCTGGGCAACCGCGCCATCCGGCGAGACCCGATGCGTCGGCTCCTCGACGTTGACCACGAATCAGCGCATGGAATTGACGGCCGCCATCGAGGCCATACGAACGAACCGGGCCGTGGCCGAGGCTGCTGGTCTGCGCTTGGTCATCGTCAGCGATTCGACCTATGTCGTGAATTGTTTCAAGGATCGGTGGTGGGAGCGCTGGATGCGCAACGGCTGGAGGAATGCCAAGAAGGAGCCCGTCGCCAACAGCGATCTATGGAAGGACATGATCGATCTGTATCTGTCGTTCCCGGACCGTCAGCGCCCCGATTTCGAGTGGGTCAAGGCCCACAACGGCGATCCGATGAACGAACTGGTCGACCGCTTGGCCGTGGAGGCCAGCCAGGGCTGAGGTGGCTCGCTGCCTGGTGGGGAGGGCAATTCTCGACCTGACCCGACTCCGTAGGGGGTATTCGGTACGGTGAGGCGACGCATTTTGCCTGCTGAGGGGCATCGAGCAGATGTCTTCTCAAGGGGCCGCCGGCCGGAGCCGAGAATTGTGTGTTGCTCGAGATCATGATGACCTTCGCCCGCCGTTTCCGAACCGCCTCGAGTGGGGTGGTGGCTCTGGCCCTCGGTGTCGCGGGTCTTCCCGGGGTTCTGCCCGTCGAACCTGCCCTCGCGGTTCCTGGAAATCCGGCCGACGCCGTGGCCGTGGTGATCGAAGGACAGGGCAACGGTCATGGTCGCGGACTGAGTCAATTCGGCTCTCTCGGTTGGTCCGTGAGTTTCGGGCGGGACTGGAACTGGATCCTCGACCACTACTACGGGGGCACCGTGGGGGGCACCGCTCCGAGCGGTCTGCGAATCACAGTGGCCCTCGCC
>JBMTPW010000024.1:0-12915 GCA_049444115.1 Ilumatobacteraceae bacterium
CGTGGCCTTCGCCGGTTGATCGATGGTCACCGATGTGTAGAACGAAGGTGAGTCGAAGCCCTGGTGAAATGCTCGGGCCACCGGGATGGCCAGGCTGTTCTGGTATCCCCCGGTGCCGGTATAACTGGCCACCGCCCGCGGGCCGTAGGTGTCGATGATGCGCCGGAGTTCCTTGGCCACCATGTCGAGAGCGACGGAGGAAGTGGTGGTCTCGAAGGTTCCATCCGGACGTCGCACCAATGGAGCAGTGAGGCGACCCGGATGCGTCATCTGTTCCGGAAGTTGCCGACCCTTGATACAGGTGTACCCAGCGAAGATGGGATCACTCGGGATTCCGCGGATGGCCACGGCGCGACCATCGGCGACATCGACTTCGATCGGACAGGCTGCATGGCAGACCCGGCAGAAGGATTCACGGGAAGAAAGACCTTCAGTCATACCGACTGCCCCCAATCGATTGCATACCCCCTCAGGCCACTCCAGAACACACTCGATCTCGAACGGACTGCGATCCTCAACCTAACCCGGCGACCGGGCCGGCGCTAGGAGCGGACGGGAAAATCGCCTGACCGTCCGAAGCTCTCGGGCCGGACGCGGAAGTTCATCTCGTCGCCGTGACCGGTGCCCGATTAGTTTGTCTCCATGATCGGCCAGGGGGAGCGATGACGAAGCCGTTTCGATTCGGAGTCCAGGGGTATGCGCCGAATTCGGCCGACGAGTGGCGATCACTGGCCCGTCGCGCCGAGAGCCTGGGCTTTTCCTCCTTCCATCTGGCGGACCATGTCATCGGACCTGGTCCGGCGCTGCAGGCGACCGGTCACCCGGTTCAGACCGTGGCGGCCATTCCGGCCATGGCGGTCGCTGCCGAAGCCACCTCCACGATCAAGATCGGCTGCCGGGTGCTCTGCGTCGACTATCGCAATCCGGTGATGCTGGCCAAAGAAGTGGCCACCCTCGATTTCTTCTCCGGCGGGCGACTCGAACTCGGATTGGGAGCTGGTTGGCTGGAGAACGAGTATCGGGCGATCGGCATTCCGTTCGATCCAGCCGGTCGACGTCTGGATCGACTGGAAGAAGTCATCGGGCTCCTGCGCTCCAGTTTTGCCACAGGTGAATTGAACGTCACCGGCGACCATGTGCACGCCGTTGGTTTCGAAGCCGTGCCGAAACCCATCGGTTCTCCGCCGCTGATGATCGGCGGCGGGGCCAAGCGAATCCTTTCGATCGCGGGACGCGAAGCGGACATCGTCAGCCTCAATTTCAACAACTCCTCCGGTCGTCTCGGCCCCGAGGGCATCGGGTCGGCGACCGCGGCGGCGACCGAACAGAAGATCGAGTGGATCAAAGCGGCCGCAGGAGCGCGCTTCGCCCAGATCGAACTGGAAACGGCGGCCTATTTCACCATCGTCACCGATGCCGCCGCAGCCACCCGCGAAAAGATGGCCCCCATGTTCGGAATGTCGCCGGACGATTTCGCCGAACATCCCAATGTTCTCATCGGATCGGTCGACGAGATCTGCGATCGCATCGTCGAGCGTCGCCAAAGGTTCGGCATCAGTTACATCAGTTTCGGAACATCGGTCATGGAGGCCGTGGCTCCAGTGGTCAGCCGACTGGCTGGTACCTGAAGCCGACATGATTCCGCGAAAGGAGATCTCATGACGGTCGACATCTCGACGTTCAATCCGTTCGATCCGGCAACCCTGCAATGTCCGTTTCCGCACTATGCGGCCATGCGGGCCGAAGATCCGGTGCATTTCGTGAAGGGAATCGGAGTGCACATGATCACCAAACACGATTTGGTGATGCAGGTCCTGCGCGATCCGGACACGTTCTCGTCGCGTTTCGGGGGCACGGGTATGCCCATGGATCCGAGCACCCGGGGGCGTTTCGAAGAGGTCTTCGCCGAGGGATACCCCCGAGTGTCGACGATGCTCACCGCCGACCAGCCCGACCACACTCGCTATCGACGACTGGTGTCCCGGGCATTCCATCCCAAGGTCATCGCCGAATTGGAGCCGGTCGTTCGGGCGATCACCGTTCGCCTGATCGACTCCTGGATCGATCGCGGTCGGATCGAATTCGTCCAGGATTTCGCCGTGCCCCTGCCGGTGGAAGTCATCGCGCATGCGCTCAACGTTCCCGACGATCGCTTGGCCGATTTCAAGCGCTGGTCCGATGATTCGATCGCCGGGATCGGGACGAACATCTCCCTCGAAGCGCGCCTGGAAGCCGAGCGCGGGGTCAACGAATTCCAGCACTACTTCGCCGAGCAGATCGAGAAGCGGCGCAGCGAACCCCGCGACGACATCCTGACCAATCTCTTGAACGCCCGAATCGACGACGAGGATGCGGACATCACCGACAAACGTCCTCTCGACATGCCCGAGATGTTGAGCATCGTCCAACAGCTGTTGGTCGCTGGCAACGAGACCACCACCAAGATGCTGACCGAGATGATTCGGCTCCTGGCCGAGAATCCCGACGAGTGGCGCAAGGTCAAGGCCGATCCGTCGCGGGTGGAGCGAATCGTGGAGGAAACTCTGCGGCTCTCCACGCCCACTCAAGGCATGTGGCGCCTGGTGTCGCGAGACACCGAATTGGGCGGAGTGCCGTTGAAGAAGGGTGACCGTGTGATCATCGCCTTCTGCTCGGCCAATCGTGACGAGGATCTCTACGGTGATCCGGATGCCTTCATCCCTGATCGCGAGGGACTCCGTGACCATCTGGCCTTCGGCAAAGGCATCCACTTCTGCCTCGGAGCCAACCTCTCCCGGCTCGAAGGCAAGGTGGCCCTCGAAGAATTGGTGAAGCGGCTCGATTCGATCGCGCTGCCGTCCACGAATTCCTTCGACTACTACCCGAGCTTCATGCTGCGGGGTCTGGTCCGTCTCGATCTCGACTTCACGGCTGCTCATGTCTCGTGACCTGAGCAACACCATCGCCGTCGTCACCGGCGCCAGCCGGGGCATCGGACGCGGGACAGCGGTGGCTCTCGGTGAACGCGGGGCCACGGTGTACGTGACCGGTCGGACCACCGGATCGGGAGAACTCACCATCGACCGCACCGCGGCCCTCGTGGACCAGGCCGGCGGACGAGGTATCCCGGTGCAGGTCGACCATGGTGTGGACGCCGAGATCGCTGCATTCTTCGACCGAGTGCGCGCCGAAAGCGGCCGACTCGACGTTCTCGTGAACAACGTCTACAAGATTCCCGATCCGCCGGCGTGGGGTGGAGGATTCTGGGAACATCCCGTCAGCATCTGGGACGACCAAGTCGGAATCGGGCTCCGGGCGCACTACATCGCCAGTTGGTACGCGGCGCCATTGCTCTTCGAAGGCGGTCCTGGAGGCGCGATCATCAACGTGTCCTCACCCGGTGGGTCCTCGTATCACTTCAGTTCGTCCTATGGCGCCGGTAAGGCAGGCCTCGATCGTCTGAGTGCCGATATGGCCCTCGAATTGCGCCCGAAGGGTGTCGCCTGCTGTTCGGTCTATCCCGGATCGGTGGCCACCGAATTCATCGTGGCGGCCTCCGGTGAGCGGGGGATGGATCTGTCGAAGGCCCAGACACCTCTCGGCGTCGGTCGTTCGATCGTGGCCTTGATCGCCGCTCCGGATCTGATGGAGCGATCGGGCACGATCCAATGGATCGAGGACATCTCCGCCGAGTTCGACATCCGCGACGAGAACGGCAACTTGGCGGTCAAGTACCACAGTCGGCAGAAATGAATCAGTTCACGCCCAAGCGGAGGTGATCGACACCGCGAATGGTGAGTCGGTCACGCCAGGTGATCTCGCCGATCGGTGCGATTTCCGTGAAGCGCGCGATCAGGGTTCCGACGGCGATCTCGGCCTCGAGTTTGGCCAAATTGGAGCCGAGGCAGTAGTGGATTCCAGCGGCGAAAGCCAGATGGCGCGCGGCGTTGGGGCGATCGAGTCGTAGGGACGTCGGATCCTCGAACACCGCAGGATCATGGTTGGCTGCACCGAGAACCGTGGTGACCACCGTTCCGGGTTCGACGATCAGCGGACCATCGTTGGTCCGATACGTCACGGGAACCAGTGGGACGCGCACCGTCTGCTGAACGGGACCGTCGAACCGCAAGAGTTCGTCGACGTATTTCGCCCCGTCCTGCGGATTCCGCCGCCAGAGATCCATCTGATCGGGGTGGGCCAGGAGAGCGTTCACCGAATTGCCGATCAAGTTCACGGTCGTTTCGTGGCCGGCGATGTAGAGCAGGACCACGAAGGAAATGAGTTCGGTGATGCTGAGATTGTCTCCGTCCTCCTCCACTTGGATCAACGAGGACAGCACGTCGTCGCCAAGATTGCGCCGACGATTCTCGATCACCTCCAGGAGATACGGGATCAATTGGGCAAAGGCATCATCAGTGCGCGCCAGATCCTCGAGAGTCGAGGTCGGCTCCAGGGCCAAGGTGATGACCTGACTCCACTCGCGCAATTCCTCGGCGCGATCAACGGGCATGTCGAGGAGGTCGGAGATCACTTGGAATGGAATGGGAAAGGCGATGTCGTCGATCAACTCGAGCTCACCTTGCTCGGCTGCTCGATCGAGGGCCGCGTCCACCAGGAACTGGATCCGGGGTCGCAGCCGCTCCATGGCCGACGGTGTGAAGGCCTTGCTGACCAGTCGTCGCAGGCGCGTGTGATCCGGTGGATCGAGATTCAGAATCGATTTCGCACCGTCGCGGCTGCGACGCCGGGCGCGCTTGGCCTGCTGGATCGGATCGGTGGGTTCGTTGGCGTGCGCTTCGATGTCCCGGCTGAAGTCGTTGCTTCGCAGGGTCCAGGCGACGTCTTCGTAGCGGGTGAGGATCACCGTTCCGAGAGGGGTGTGGTGTACCGGATCGAGGCGCCGGAGGGCCTCATAGAAGGGGTAGGGGTTGGCGCGAAAGGACGGGTCGAACGGATCGAAGACGGGAGAGATGTTCGAAGAATCCATGGTGTCGATCCGGGCACTCGCTCCTCGGCGAGGGCTCCTGGAGACCATGTTGGCATCTGCCTGCAGAAATGGGGAATCGGCAGAAAGGTTGCGGGAGAAAATGAGAACGATTATCATTTTCTCCATGACCGGTCGTTTCCCCATTTCGTCACCTGCTCGAAGAACAGTTGCCCTGGCCATGGCTTGCGTGGTGGTGGTCGGATGTGGCTCGGGTGATGACGAGACCACTCCTCGGTCGGTCGTGGTGACCCACAGTGTTCTCGGTGCGGTGGTGCGCGACATCGTCGGGGCCGCCGCCGAGGTCACCGTGCTCATCCCCAACGGTGTCGACCCTCATGACTGGGAACCGTCGGCACAGGACATCGAACGTGTCAATGGAGCCGACTTGGTGGTGGCCAACGGTCTTGGTTTCGAGTCCGGCCTCGAGGATGCTCTCCGCAATGCCGTGGACTCCGGGGTGGCAGTGTTCGAGGCCACCGACCACGTGACGATTCGCGAAGGCGCCCATGCGGACGACGAGGTCCATGACGAGTCGGACAAGGAGGAGCACGCCGACGGAGATCCGCATTTCTGGACCGATGCCTCGGCGATGGCCGAAGTGGCCGCGGCGCTGGAAGTGTTCCTCTTCGATGTCGGGGTCGAAGTCGGCGACCGAGCTGGCATGACGGCGGAGAAGCTGGTCACCCTGGACGACGAACTTCGTGGGATGGCCGATTCTCTGGCTGTCGAACGTCGGTCCTTGGTCACGGGCCACGAATCTCTCGGGTATTTCGCCGATCGTTACGGTTTCACCGTGGTGGGCGCAGTGGTTCCGAGTTTGACCACCCAAGCCGAAGTGTCGGCCGGGGAGATCGCCGCTTTGAAGGCGCAGGTCGAAGAGGCCGGTGTCGATGTGGTCTTCAGCGAATTGGGAACTCCCGACAAGACGGTGACGGCGATCGCCGATGAGATCGGTGCCTCGGTGGTGGAGATCTCCACGCACGTCCTGCCCGAGGACGACTCGTACGAGACCTTCATGCGGAATCTGATGACGACCATCGTCGACGCGCTTTCGGCCTGATCGAATTCCTGGGAAGATGACCGGAATGGGGAACGTCATCACCCCTTTCGTTGAAAACGGATTCATGCAACGGGCCCTGCTGGCCGGCACGTTGGTCTCTTTGCTCTGTGCCATCGTCGGGACCTTCGTGGTGCTGCGCGGGATGGCCTTCATCGGAGATGCGCTGGCACACGGTGTACTTCCGGGAGTGGCCGGGGCGGCCATCATCGGTTTTCCCGTTCTCATCGGAGCAGGAATCGGGGCCGCGGTGATCGTCGTCGGGATCGGTTACATCACCGCCCGTAGTCGGCTGTCGCGTGACGTCGCCATCGGCCTGCTCTTCGTGGGATTGCTGGCGCTCGGGGTCGTGATGGTGTCGAGTTCCCGATCGATGACCGGAGATCTCGAAGCCATCTTGTTCGGTGAGTTCCTGGGTGTCGACAACCGTGATCTTCTTGGGCTCGCGGTCACTGCGGCTCTCGTCGCCGTGGCGGCCCTGTGGTCGGCGCGACCCTTTGCCGTGCTCTGCTTCGACGAGGATCTGGCCCGGGTCATGGGGTACCGAGCGCGCAACTATCACCGCTTGATGTTGGTGATGATCGCGGCCACGGTGGTGGTGGCCTTCCAGGCCGTGGGTTCGCTCCTGGTCTTCGGAATGCTGCTCGCTCCCTCGGCTGCCGGTGCCCTTTTGTCCAAGCGGATCGGCACCATGATGATGTGGGCCACGGGATTCGGTGCCTGGTCCACCTATCTGGGTCTGTTGCTCTCGTATCACCTTTCGTGGGCAGCTGGAGCTTCGGTGGTGCTCTGTGCCGTCGGAACGTTCTTCGTCGTCCTTGCGATCACCTCAGCGATGAAGCACGGGTTGCAGTCGCCCGGTGAGGTGACGTCATGAGTCCGGAATCGATGCCGCGCCTGGCGTCGGATCAGGACCGCCCGGTCTTGACCGCTCGTCGTTTGAGTGTTGGCTATTCGATGGTGCCGGTGTTGAGCGGAATCGACACCTTCGTTCGACCTGGAGGAACGGTGGCTCTCGTCGGCGCCAATGGGTCCGGCAAGTCCACCTTGTTGAAGACCTTCGCCGGTCTCCTGGCCCCAGTATCGGGTGCTCTCGAAGTCCTGGGAAATTCGCACCACGACGCGGCCTACCTCAGCCAGTTCCACGATTCCGGATTCATCCTGCCGTTGCGCACGATCGACGTGGTGCGAATGGCCCGTTTCGATCAGCGTCCTCGCTGGGCCCGGCGAACGCCGGCAGACGATGCCATCGTGACCGAATCCATGGAGCGAATGGGCGTGATGCCGTTCTCCGAGACCGCATTGCGCGATCTCTCGGGCGGTCAACGTCAGCGCGTCTACCTGGCCCAGGTTCTGGCGCGACGTAGCGGCTTGTTGCTTCTGGACGAACCCACGGCGAGTCTCGATGCCCCGGGCAGGGCCCTCTACTTGGAGGCATTGGCGACCGAGAAGGCTCGAGGGGCAGCCGTGATCTCGGCCACTCATGACGTTGGTGAGGCCGCGCTATGCGACCGGGTGATTCTGCTTTCTCGGCGTGTCGTCGCCGACGGGCCCCCGCAGGTCGTCTTGACTCCGGAGAACCTGATGGAGACCTTCGGGATCGGTTTGACCCGAGTGGGCGATCGTCTCGTCGTCACCGAACACGGTCACGACGGTCATGATCACTGACGGTCAATGCTCGTCCCAATGCCCTTCGTGGGCGGCATGGAGATGGCCGTCATGCAGATAATCGACGTGGTCGCCATGGGGGACGGCGACATGACCGCAATGCGGGCCGTGCACGTGATCATGTCGTGAGTGGACGACACAATTGTCCACGGTGCATTCGTCCCAGTGGTCCCCATGCTGGTGATGCAGGTGTCCGTCGTGGATGTAGTCCACATGGTCGTCGTGCGCGATGGCTGCATGGCCGCAGTCCGGGCCGTGCACGTGAGGATGACCCGAGTGGGCGTTGTGTGCTGAGGGTGACGACGAGCCGTGACTCACCGACGTATTTTGCCACAGGTGTTCGTCATTTGGAGATCTCGTCGGCCTCGACGGCGAGCCCGTGATTCCCTGTGCGGCAGATGTCCTCTCCGTCACAGTGAGAGAACGTCGGGGTCGACGTCCGCTCCTCGTTCGGCCGTGCCCCTGATCAAGTCAACGACTCGACGGAGATTGGTGCCCTCGGGCACTCGTCGGGGCACGGGGAGGACGACGGAGTCGCTCGGTTTGGATCCGACGAGTACGAGAACAGGCGATCCGAGAGCATAGATACGAAGCATTGCCGTCTTGATGTGATCCTTGTTGAGTTTCCGCTTCCGGCCGAACTCGACCACGATGATTTCGTCTCCCTCCACCGCGAGGGAGCGTCGCGAGTCGAGGAAGATCACCAGAGCGATGGCAAGGGAGATTGCCACGAAGTAGATCAAAGCATCGGGTATCACCGCACCGCCTCCTTGGGGTCGTCGACGATAGTGCTCGAGGATCCATCGGGTCCGAACGGTGTCGAGCCCTTGACGGTGACTCGTCGCATCCTGCGCTCGGCGGTTCCGTAGTCGTCGATTGCGTAATGCATCGTGGCCCGGTTGTCCCAGAACACCACGTCGCCGGGCTTCCAGCGATGCCGGAGCATGAACTCGAGCGAGGTGGAGTGCCGGTACAGCAGATCCAGGAGGCCATCACTTTCGATGCGCGACAAACCGACGATGTGTGAAGTGAAGCCGGGATTCACGAACAGGGAGCGCCGTCGAGTCGAGGGATGGACACGAACCACCGGGTGCACCACTGGAGGAACCCGGAGGGCATCGTCGTACAACTTCTGAGCGTCATTGCGGTCCAAACCCGAGTCGAATGGCTCTCCCCAGTAGGCAAGCGGCGAGATGCGGTGGATCGCTCGAAGTTCGTCGATGGCAATGCGCAGGGCCGGATGGAGAGCGGCATAGGCGGCTCGGAGATCGACCCAACATGTATCGCCTCCCCATTCGGGCACGTGATCGGCGACCAGAACCGAAGCCGTTGGAGGAGTTGGAACGAAGGTGACATCGGTGTGCCACCGGGCGTTCTTTCCCCCGTCCCGGGAATCGAGAACCAGAATCTCGGGATGGTCGGGGTGTCCGGGCACGACCGGGTGAGCCAACGTGGGCTCGCCGAGCTGGCGAGCGATTTCGACCTGCTCGGCAGGGCTCAGGTGTTGATCGCGAAAGACCAGCACCGCATGTTCCTCGAGCTGTTGGAGGAGCTCCCCGGGACCAAAATCGGTGCGGAGGTCGACGCTGGTGAATTCCGCACCGAAAGTCCCGGTCATGGGGGTCCCGAGGCCTCGGACGCTGTCGATCGTGGACATGACGGGCACTCTAGCCTGAATTCGATCAAATCCGATAAGAATTGTCAGGAATATGGATATCGTTTCTCCAATGCTGACCCGTCTCCCCCCCGAGGTCGATGAGCACGACGCGGTGGCCATCCTCGAATGGGCCGAACGCCGATTCCAGGGACGCCTCGTCTTCACCTGCTCCTTCGAAGACCCGGTACTGGTTCATCTGCTAGCCGAGCGCGCCCCGTCCGCACCCATCGTGTTGCTGGACCCGCAATATCTCTTCTCCGAGACGATCGAATATGTCGAGCGCTTGCGCCACCGCATCGGTTTCGATGTCGCGGTCGTCCGCCCGGGTGACGCCGTGGTCCCCGACGAGTTGTGGCGTCAGGATTTGGAGGAGTGCTGTCGTCGTCGCAAGGTCGAACCGCTGCAGCGAGCTCTGGAGGGTGCCGAGGCCTGGATCACCGGGGTCAGGCGTGTCGATGGTCCGACGCGAGCGGCAACTCCCGCAGTGGCCTTCGATGCCGTTCGAGGCGTCACCAAGATCAATCCGCTCGTGGCTTGGAGCGATGAAGACCTGTCGACCTACGCATCCGAGCATGACCTACCGATGAACCCTTTGGTCGCGCAGGGATACCCGTCGATCGGATGTTGGCCCTGCACTCGACCGGTCGCCGTCGGTGAGGATCGACGTGCCGGTCGTTGGTCGGGTGCGGAAAAAACCGAGTGCGGGCTCCACCTCTCATGAGCGTTCTGTCGAGACAGTCGGAATCCGCGGGTTCCTCGGTGGAGGACCTGCAGGACGAGGCCATCGAGATCATTCGCGAGGTCGCAGCCGAGACCCGCTCACCCGTTCTTCTCTTCTCCGGGGGAAAGGATTCGGCGGTGCTACTGCACCTGGCATCCCTCGCATTCGACCCGGGTCGCATTCCCTTTCCGGTTCTGCACGTGGACACTGGCCACAATTTTCCCGAGGTGATCGCCTACCGCGACGACATGGTGCGTCGTTACGGGGTGGAACTCATCGTGGCGAGCGTGCAGACGTCGATCGACACCGGCCGAGTCGTGGAGGACGTATCTCCTCGAGCGAGCCGGAACCGCCTGCAATCGGTCACTCTCCTCGACGCCATCGCCGAACATGGTTTCACCGCCGCCTTCGGCGGAGGTCGTCGAGACGAGGACAAGGCCCGCGCGAAGGAGCGGATCCTGTCCTTCCGCGATCGCTTCGGGCAGTGGGAGCCCCGCTCGCAGCGCCCTGAGCCGTGGAACATCTTGAACCCGCACATTCGTCCGGGTGAGCACTTGCGCGCTTTTCCTCTTTCCAACTGGACCGAATTGGATGTCTGGCGGTTCGTCGAACAACACGGCGTTCCCCTGCCCGACATCTACTTCGCTCACCGTCGAGTGGTGGTCGAGAGGGACGGGATGCTGTTGGGTGTCGGCGGCCCGGTCGTCCTGGAACCGGGCGAGACGCCAACCGAATTGACCGTGAGGTACCGAACGGTGGGCGATGCCAGTTGCACCGGTGCCGTGCTTTCCGAAGCGCGTGATGTGGCCTCCGTCATCGCCGAAGTCGCGTCTGCCAGGATCACCGAAAGAGGTGCGACGCGAGCCGATGACGCCTTCTCCGACAGTGCCATGGAAGACCGCAAGCGCGAGGGGTACTTCTGATGGTTCTTCGAATCGCTACCGCTGGTTCGGTGGACGACGGCAAATCGACCCTGATCGGCCGTCTTCTCCACGATTCCAAGTCGGTCTTCGAGGACCAGCTGCGGTCGGTCGAACGCGCCAGTCGTCGGTATGGCGACGGCTCGGCGAATCTGGCCTTGTTGACCGACGGACTTCGGGCCGAACGTGAGCAGGGGATCACGATCGACGTGGCCTATCGCTATTTCGCCACACCGGCCAGGACGTTCGTGGTGGCCGACACGCCGGGGCATGCTCAGTACACCCGGAACATGGTCACGGGCGCATCGGTCAGCGACGTGGCGATCGTCTTGGTCGATGCGCGGACCGGGATGACGGAACAGACTCGACGGCATCTTCTGGTGGCGTCGTTGCTGGGGATTCGAAGAGCAGTACTGGCGGTGAACAAGATGGATCTCGTCGAGTTCGACGAGGACGTCTTCCGATCCGTCGTGAACTCGGTCCGGGATCATGCAGCCAAGCTTCCTTTCGGAATGGAAATCGAGCCGATCCCGATCTCGGCACTCTTGGGAGACAATGTCGTGGAGGCATCGAAGCAGATGCCGTGGCACGATGGCGAGGTGCTCCTGGACTTTCTGGAACGGGTCGATGGAGATTCGATCCCCGATGTCGGGGCCCGTCTGGCTGTTCAGTGGGTGAGCCGGCCGCAGGTGCGTGAGCATCACGACTTCCGGGGGATTTCCGGTCGGTTGAGTGGCGGGCCTCTCAAGGTCGACGATCAGGTGGTCCTGCTTCCGAGTGGATCGAGGTCCCGAGTGACCTCGATTCGTCACGGTGGTCGGTGGGTCGACGAAGTGCAGAGTGGACGGTCCGTCTGCATCGAAATCGCCGACGACATCGACGTGGGACGAGGAGATGTCGTCGTTGCGGCCGAGGCATCGAAACGACCGGAAGTCTCCGATCGTCTGGTCGCCGACGTGTGTTGGATGGTGGAGAGAACCATGCAGCCAGGAACACGGTGGTCGTTGAAGCACGGAACCAAGATGGTTCGGGCAATCATCGATTCCGTGAACGGTCGCTATGACATCCTGACCGGAGCCCTCGAACCCGCAGACCATCTGGCGCTGAACGATCTCGGTCGATTGGAACTGCAGACCACCTCGCCGCTCGTGGTGGACGCCTATGACGTGCATCGTCGGGGCGGTTCGGCGATCCTCGTCGACGAGAGTTCGGGAATGACCGCCGGAGCACTCATGATCAGAGGTGGTGCCCGATGAGACCGGTTCAGTTCCCGGTGAATCTCAACCTTGCGGGTCGCGCCGTGCTGGTCGTCGGTGGTGGCCGGATCGCTCTGCGCAAGACCGGTCAGTTGTTGTCCGCGGGAGCATCGTTGACGGTCGTTGCGCCCGAAATCCTCGAGGAGTTCGATGCACTCGGACCAGAGCTTGTACGCCGGCCCTTTCGGGATTCCGACCTCGACGGAAAGCGACTGGTGGTGACGGCGACCGGCGTTCGGTCCGTGGATCAGGAGGTGTTCGACGGAGCCGAGCGGCGAGGTATCTGGGTCAACTCCGCTGACGACCCGGAGCGCTGCACGTTCACTCTTCCTGCAGTCGTTCGCCGAGGATCGTTGTTGGTCACGGCATCGACCGGCGGCGCCAGTCCGGCGCTGTCCTCGTACCTGCGCAATCAATTGGATCATTGCATCAGTGCGGGATGGGCCGATGTGGCCGACGACTTGTCGTTGCGACGCGACCTCGTTCATCAGCGTGGTGTCAGTACCGAATCGATCGATTGGGTGCCGATCATCGAGGAGGTTCTGGTCGAACACGGAATCGACATGGCGAATTTCCATGGAAGGACGAGACGATGAGAGTTCATCTGGTGGGTGCTGGTCCTGGTGACCCCGACCTCTTGACGGTGCGAGCGGCGCGACTCATCGGTGCC
>JBMTPW010000025.1:0-12726 GCA_049444115.1 Ilumatobacteraceae bacterium
CCGCCCCCTCCGTGGCGCCAGCGGCAGTTGCCGGGGCAGCGCCGGAGGAGGCGGCCCCAGCAGCGGCTGCAGGGGCTAGGCCTGGCTCCACGAGGCCTGCCCCAGCGGGGGCCGCCCCTGCGGGCAGGGCCCGTAAACTGGCGACATGCTCTACGACATCGCCCGACCCTTCGTCTTCCGTCTCGACCCCGAAGCCGCGCACGACCTGGCCTTCGCCAATCTCGAACGAGCCCATCGGCGACGATCGCTGGAATGGGATGATCGAGATACTGCTCGATCGATATCTCTTCGGTCATCTGTAGTCCCGGCCATCCCGGTCGGCCTTCTCTGCCACACCCCTGTGGTTCGGTCGGGTCATGCCTGATTCCTCGAATGCCGAGTCGCCGGTTTCCAGGTCGGCGAAGAAGTCCCCGGCGTCACCCCTGCTCCTGGTGGCGTGTCATCGCTGCACGACCATGTACCAACCGGGTGAAGGTGATCGGTCCAGCCGAACTTCTGCATTGACCAACGGGCGTCGGCTCTGCCCGCAGTGTCGGTACCTCTTGGGTCACCCCGAGCCCGAACCACGTTTCAGCAGTCCACGTCGTTGGCACGCCGCCGACTCCTACCGTGGCGAGACTCGTCGCTTGGTCACTGCTCTCAAGTATCGCAACGACACCGCAGCCGTGGTCGAGTTGGCAGATCGCTTGGTGGCGGCCATTCGCGCTGATTCGCTGATTGGCGAAAGTCGAACGATGTCCGGTTCGGTCTCCTTCGACGTTGTCACCTGGGCTCCTACGTCGTCACGGCGTCGACGACGTCGCGGGTACGACCAATCGGAACTCCTGGCGCGCGCCGTGGCTCGACGGCTCGGACTCCCATGTCGTCGCCTGCTGTTTCGGGACCGAAGTCGCCATCAAACCGGACGCAGTCGTCGAGAACGACTCGAACGCTCTCCGGTCTTCACGGCGCGGCCCATGCGGCGTCCGGGTCGGATACTTGTGATCGACGATGTGGTCACCACTGGAAGCACGTTGCGCGCTGCGGGTCATGCCCTGGAACTGGCCGGTGCGACCAAAGTCGTTCTCTTCGCTGCGGCGGCCACCCCTGACGAGCACCCGGAGTCCGTCCTCAAAGGCCGACGAGTTGCCTGACCGCCTCGATTGCCGGCCCTGGATCACGGTCCACCCAGATGCCATGCAGCCCAACCATGTTGGCAGCCTTGACATTGCTGACCGCATCGTCGAGAAACGCGGTCCGCGACACCGACGTGCCGAGTCGTTGAACCGCCAGTTCGTAGATCGCTGGATTGGGTTTGCGCATGCCGACTTCGTGACTGTCGACCACGTCGTGGAACAGAGTCGGGAAATCGAGCATCGGCCACCACAAAGGTCGGAATTCGCGAATGTTGTTGGTGAGCACACCGACCTTCACATCGGCGGCGCGCAACTGATGGACCAGATCCACCATGGGCTGGCAGGCCTCGAAGCGGAATCCGATCGAGGTCGCAGAATCGCCGGGTGATGCCGGCTCGGGGCTGAGGCCGGCTGCCTGCACCAATTCCACCAAAGCGTGGCGATAGTCGGCCATCGTGATCTCACCGCGTTCCAAGCGATGCCATGGGTGGTCGGTGTCCTCGCTGTATTCGCCCATCACCACGTTCATCACCACATCGAGCGGATCATGGGGGAAACGCCGAATGACATCGGACGGGCGACCATTGGTCGCCAGTACGCCGCCCAGATCGAAAATGACCGTATCGATACGGTTCCTCCCGTTCACGATCGATGAGGTTCCGCTCGTGCTCACCTGGCCAGTTTGCCCGTCGATCCAGACGAAATCCTCTTCGAAATACCGTTTTGCGGCGTACCGGGACGCCCTGAGCGGCACCTGTAGGCTGGTGAACCGCATGAGTATTCTCGACCGCATTCTGAGGGCCGGCGAAGGCAAGAAACTGAAGGCCCTGGAGGGCCTGGTGCCCGATGTCAACGCCCAGGAGGCTGCGATTCGCGGTCTCTCCGATGACGCCCTGAAGGCCAAGACCGCCGAGTTCCGGCAGCGTTTCGAGCGCGGCGAGTCGCTCGACGACCTGCTGATCGAATCCTTCGCCGTGGTTCGCGAAGCAGCCCATCGCGTGATTGGTCAACGCCATTACGACGTTCAGATCATGGGTGGAGCGGCGCTGCATTTCGGTTGGGTGGCCGAGATGAAGACCGGTGAGGGCAAGACATTGGTCTCCACATTGCCGGCATACCTGAACGGCATCTCGGGCCGAGGCGTGCACCTCGTCACGGTGAACGACTATCTGGCCCGACGAGACTCCGAGTGGATGGGCCGAGTGCACCGCTGGCTGGGACTGAACGTCGGTCTGGTGATCCCGGGCTACCGCGAGCGCCCCGATCAGAAGCGTGTCGATTACGGCGCCGACATCACCTACGGCACGAACAACGAGTTCGGATTCGATTACCTGCGCGACAACATGGCACCCACCAAGGAGAACAAGGTTCAGCGGGGTCATGCTTTCGCCATCGTCGACGAGGTGGACTCGATCCTCATCGACGAGGCCCGCACCCCATTGATCATTTCCGGACGCGTCGCCGATGCCGCCAATCTCTACTATCGCTTCGCCTCGATCGTTCGCTCGCTGAAGCGTGACGAGGATTACGAAGTCGAAGAGGACAAGCGAGTGGTGATGCCGACCGAGCGCGGCATCGAGCGGGTCGAGAGCGAGTTGGGGATCGACAACCTCTACGACGAGGTCCAGCGGAATCTGGTCCACCAACTGCAAGTTGCTCTGAAGGCCAAGGAGCTCTATCGCCGCGACAAGGACTACATCGTCCAGGGCGGTGAGGTGAAGATCGTGGACGAGTTCACCGGTCGAATTCTCGAGGGTCGGCGCTGGAGCGAGGGCATTCACCAGGCAGTCGAAGCCAAAGAGGGCGTCAAGATCAAAGAAGAGAACCAGACGCTGGCCACGATCACATTGCAGAACTACTTCCGCATGTACGACAAGTTGTCCGGTATGACCGGAACGGCCCAGACCGAAGCGGCCGAGCTCATGAACACTTACGGCTTGCAGGTTGTTCCGATCCCCACCAACAAGCCCGTTCAGCGAGTCGACGAACCCGATCTGATCTACAAGACCGAGACGGCCAAGTTCAATGCCATCGTGGCCGACATCGAAGAGCGGAATGCCAAGGGTCAGCCGATTCTTGTGGGAACGGTGAGTGTGGAGAAGAGCGAAACCTTGTCGCGGCTCTTGACCAAGCTCGGTATCAAACACGAAGTTCTCAATGCGAAACAACACACCCGTGAGGCCGAGATCGTCACTCAGGCCGGTCGTCTGGGAGCGGTCACCGTGGCCACCAACATGGCCGGTCGCGGTGTGGACATCCTGCTCGGAGGAAATCCTGAGGGCCTGGCTCGGCGAGCCGTGCTGGCCGAGGGCCACGCACCGGATGCGTTGCTCGACGAATTCGCCTTGCCGTCGCCGTTGGCCGAGATGCCCGAGGAGTATCGCGTCGCCCGTGCCGCGGCCCAGGCTCGCTATCAGGAGCTGCTGGCCGACATCACCGCCGAGTGCAAGGCCGAGGGCGAGGAGATTCGGGCCATCGGAGGTCTGTACGTGATCGGGTCGGAGCGGCACGAAAGTCGTCGCATCGACAATCAGTTGCGTGGTCGGTCCGGTCGCCAAGGAGACCCGGGATCGAGCCGTTTCTATCTGAGCCTCGACGACGAACTCATGCGGCTGTTCGCCACCGGCGCGCTCAGCTGGGTGATGGGCCGGGCCCTTCCCGATGACGAAGCCATCGAGCACAAGATGGTGACCAAGGCCATCGAGCGGGCTCAATCGACCGTGGAGCAGCGCAACGCAGAGATCCGCAAGAACGTGCTGAAGTACGACGAAGTGATGAACGAGCAGCGCAAAGTGATCTACAAGCGCCGCGATCAGATCCTGGATGGCACCGATCTGAAGGTTGCAGCCCTCGAATACCTGGCTGAAGCCGTGGACTCGCTCATCGAGACGCACTGCGTCAGTGATGCCGACGAGGAATGGGACATCGAGGGTCTGGTCAAGGAATTGAAGACCTTTTGGCCGAACGAGGTTTCCGAGCCCCAGCTCTTGACCTGCCGGAGCACCGATCAGATGTACGACGTGGTGATGGCCGATGCCTCTGCCTACTACGAGCGTCGCGAAGAGGAACTGACTGCTGCCGTCATGCGCGACGTGGAGCGCCAGGTCATGCTGCGGATCATCGACCAGCGTTGGCGCGAACACCTCGAGGAGATGGATTACCTCCAAGAAGGCATCAACCTACGTGCCATGGGCCAGAAGGATCCCCTCGCCGAATGGCAGCGCGAGGGATATGAAATGTTCGGCTCGATGATGAAGGGCATCGCCCAGGATTTCGTGCGCTACGTCATGCACGTCCAGGTGGTGCAGCAGGAGGCGTCGCAGCCGTTGGTGCAGAATCTCCAGGAGTCCAAGTCCGAAGCACCGTCCTCGTTGGCCGCTGGTGTTTCGGAAGCCGCCGTGAACGCCGTGCAGCAGGCCGCCGCGACGAAGCCCCAGACCGTCGTGAACGACGCCTGGGCCAAGACCCCGCGCAACGCTCCGTGCCCGTGCGGATCGGGGAAGAAATACAAGTTGTGCCACGGCGCTGGCTGAGGGTTCGATGCGTGATTTCTCCGACGACATCAAGGATGTCTCACGGCGTCTCGACGAGGCCCGGATCTATCTGAAGATCGATGCTCGTCGGGAGCGATTCCGCGAGTTGGAAGTGGAGATCGCCCGTCCCGACCTGTGGGACGACCAGAACCTGGCCAAGAAGTTGAACGCCGAATACGCGGTGATCAAGGGCGATTTGGATCTCTACGATTCTCTCACCCGGGAGCTGGAGGACGTCGACGTTCTTCACGACATGGCACGGGAAGTGGACGATGCCAGCCAAGAGGGCGACATCGAAGCCGGTTTGACGAAATTGACGACGTCCATTCGGTCGCTCGAACTCAGAAGCCTTTTCACCGGCGAACACGACGAAGCCGATTGCATCGTGCACATCAACACCAAGGATGGTGGCGTCGATGCGCAGGACTGGAGTGAAATCCTCCTGCGCATGTACCAACGCTGGGCTGAGCGACGGGGATTCACCGTCGAGATAGACGACGTGTCACCGGGAACCGAAGCAGGCATCATGTCCGCCGAGTTCACCATCAAAGGTCGATACGCCTACGGTCTCATGACGTCGGAGCGCGGAACGCATCGACTCGTGCGGATCAGTCCCTTCGACAATCAGGGTCGCCGTCAGACCAGTTTCTCGGCAGTGCAGGTATGGCCGGTGATGGACGATCCGGACGTGGAGATCAACGAATCCGACATCCGCATGGAGGTCTTCCGGGCCTCAGGTGCGGGTGGGCAGCACGTGAACAAGACCTCCTCGGCGGTGCGGTTGATCCATGAACCGACTGGACTGGTGGCGTCGTCGCAGGAAGAGCGCAGTCAATTGCAGAACCGGGAAAAGGCCATGGGACGCCTGCGTGCCATGGTGGCAGCCAAGATCGAGGAGGAGCACCAAGCGGAACTGGATCGGATCGCCGGCAAACAGGCCACCGTCGGTTGGGGTAGCCAGATCCGCAGTTATGTCCTGCAGCCGTATCAGATGGTCAAGGATCTCCGCACCAACATCGAGTCCAGCAATGTGGAGGCGGTTCTGGACGGTGACTTGGATTCCTTCATGGAGGGCTACCTGCAGTGGCGACGTTCAGGTGACAATTCCTGACCGAACACCCCTGGTAGCCTGGCGGGTCGTGCCGGGGGAACACGATTCCCGATACACCGTGCTCTCGGAGTTCCTATGATCCGCCTCGAAAGCGTCACCAAGACCTATGACGGTGAGACAGCCGCAGTCAGAGACGCCTCCTTCGAGATCAGCAAGGGCGAATTCGTATTCATGGTCGGACCATCAGGGTCTGGGAAATCGACGCTCCTGCGTCTCATGAACCGTCAGGAGCAGCCTGAACGGGGTTCGGTATGGGTTGCCGGCAAGGACATCAATGCCATGCCGGATGGGAAAGTGCCCTACCTGCGACGCAACATCGGCAACATCTTTCAGGACTACAAGTTGCTCCTGAACAAAACGGTGTTCGAAAACGTGGCCTTTGCTCTCGAGGTCATCGGTCGGCCCAAACATGTGATTCGGCAGCAGGTGCCCGCAGTGCTCGATCTGGTCGGTCTCTCCGACAAGCACGATCGCTTCCCACATCAGTTGTCCGGTGGAGAACAGCAGCGCGTCTCCATCGCCCGAGCCTTCGTGAATCGCCCCCTCATCCTGCTGGCAGATGAACCAACTGGGAACCTCGATCCACAGACCGGTGAAGGGATCATGCGTCTTCTCGAGCGCATCAATGCCACCGGGACCACCGTGGTGATGGCCACCCACGACCAGCGCATCGTGAACATGATGCGTCGTCGAGTCGTGCAGCTCGATCGTGGAGTGATCGTGCGTGACCAGGAACGCGGAGTGTACGACTGATGCTGGCCCGAATCAGTTACGCCCTGCGCGAGACGTGGGCGAGTTTTCAGCGCAACGTCACCTTGACAGCCGCCGCGGTGGTGACCTCGGCGGTTTCGTTGCTCCTGGTCGGATCGACTTTCCTCATTCAGCGGGCCTTCGACAATCTGCTCACCCGGTGGAAAGGTGATGTGGAACTGATCGTCTACGTCCGCTCCGATGCCAGTCCCGAACAAGTTCAGGTGATCGATCAGGCGTTGCGTTCGCAGCCCTCGGTCATCGACGTCGAGAACTTGCGCTATCTCGATCAGGCCGCCTCGTATGCCGAAGCCCAGAAATTGTTCGCTGGCGACCCGGGCACCTTGAGGCTGCTCACGCCGGAGAACATCCCGTCCCAGTTCAAAGTGGTGCCGTTGGCGGAGGACTCGAACCTGATCCGTGAACTCGGCGAGCAATTTCGGCTGCTTCCTGGAGTGCGCCAGGTGGCCTACGCCCAGGACGTCTTCGACGTGGTGTCCAAGGTGTCCCAGTTCATCCGAGTGGCCACCACGGTGATGTCGATCGTGCTCTTGATCGTGGCCATTGGGCTGATCTGGAACACCATCCGAACGGCCATGTTCGCGCGCCGACGCGAAATCGAGGTCATGAAACTGGTGGGTGCCACCAACTGGTTCATTCGAATTCCATTCATGTTGGAAGGGTTGCTCCAGGGCGTGATCGGTGGTGTGTTGGCCTGTGCCGGGCTGTGGGGCCTCAACACTGCTTGGTCGGGGGCGGTTCAGGACTTCAACGACTCCGAACTGTCGGCCCTGGTGGTCACCGACGGCTTTGCTCGTTGGATCATGTTGCTCCTGCTCCTGATCGGGGCGATCGCTGGCGCTGTTGGTTCGGGCATCGCCGCCTCGCGTTTCCTCGACGTCTGAGTTTCAGAACAACCTGGTTGGGGCAGATGACGCCGACGCGGGTGAGCCATTAGGGTCACCGGTATGACTGCATCGCCGAGTTTCGACGAAATCCGCTACGACGTGTCGGAGAACATCGCCACCATCACTCTGCATCGTCCCGAAAAGCTCAACGCCTTCACCAACACGATGTTGAAGGAGATGATTGCTGCCTTCGATGCCAGCGACGCCGACGACGGGGTGCGCGCCGTGATCGTGACCGGTTCCGGTCGCGCCTTCTGCGCCGGTGCGGACCTTTCCGGTGGAGGAGAGACGTTTGCCAAAGGTGGTAGTGATGTGGCGGCCCGCTCCGGGGTGATCCGGGACGGAGGCGGTCTGGTGGCTCTGCGAATCTTCGAGTCGAAGAAGCCGGTGATCGGGGCGATCAACGGAGCAGCGGTGGGCGTGGGGGTCACCATGACCCTGCCCATGGACATCCGTCTGGCCAGCGACACAGCGCGTTTCGGCTTCGTCTTCGCCCGCCGTGGCATCGTTCCGGAAGCAGCCAGTAGTTGGTTCCTGCCGCGTTTGGTGGGCATCTCCCAAGCCGCCGAATGGTGCTACACCGGGCGCATGATCAGCGCTGACGAAGCCCGCGAGGCTCGACTCGTGCGGAGCGTGCACGTGGCCGAGGACTTGATTCCGACTGCTCGGGCGATCGCTCGTGAGATCGCCGACAATGCCGCCCCGGTCTCGGTAGCTCTCAGTCGGCAGATGTTGTGGAGAATGCTCGGGGCCGATCATCCGATGCAGGCGCATCGTGTGGATTCTCGGGCGATCAACAGTCGGGGGGCCAGTGAGGACGCCCGCGAGGGAGTGGTGAGCTTTCTCGAGAAGCGGGCGCCGCACTTTCCAGGCAAGGTCAGCGACGGATTGCCGGACGTCTTCCCCGACTGGACCGACCCCTCCTTCTCCTGACCAGACCCCTTGGGCGCGAAAAGGTGCCATTTCGCGTCACTTCGCAACCCAATGCCGCCGGATGTGAAGTCGCAGTCATCCAATGGGTCGCCAAACGACAGGTTTTGGCACCTTTTCGCGCCCAAGGGGGTAGTTCGTAGAGTGCAGGGGGTGGGGCAGGAGCAGATGCTGTACGAGCGTGTGGGTGGGGCCATCTCCGGGGCCGACTTCTTCACCCGTCTCGTCGACCACTTCTACGCCGGGGTCGTCAACGACGACGTCCTGTGGCCCCTCTATCCCGACCAGTCCGATCTCGCGGGGGCCAAGGAACGGCTCACCCTCTTTCTCATCCAATACTGGGGTGGGCCGCAGACCTACATGGAACGTCGCGGTCATCCGCGTTTGCGCCTGCGCCACCTGCCCTTCCACATCGGGCCGCAGGAACGGGATCGTTGGCTGGTTCACATGGCCGCCGCTGTCGAAGCCGTCACCGACGATCTGGATCTGCGGGCCGAGTTGATGGCCTACTTCGTACCGGCGGCCGAACATCTGCGCAACGACACCGGTCTGCCCATCAGCACGCGCCGACCGGAATAGCAGAAGCCGTCTACCCGAAGACCACCGTCTTGCGCCCGTAGACCAGGACCCGATGCTCCAGATGGGCCCGCACTGCCCGGGCCAGCACGATGGTCTCCAGATCGCGTCCCTTGCGGGTGAGTTCGGCCACGGAATCGCGGTGGGTCACCCGTGACACTTCTTGGTCCAGGATCGGTCCTTCGTCCAGTTCATCGGTCACGTAATGGGCCGTGGCACCAATGATCTTGACTCCGCGATCGTGCGCCTGTCGATACGGATTGGCCCCGATGAACGCCGGGAGGAAGGAGTGGTGAATGTTGATGATCCGTGACCTGAATGCATTCACCACATAGGGCGACAGGATCTGCATGTAGCGGGCCAGCACCACTAGATCTACGTTGCGGGCCTGCAACTCTGCAACCACCTTTTCTTCCTGGTCCCTCTTGGTTGCAGGAGTCACCGGCAAGTGGAGATAGGGCACCCCCATGTGTTCCACGAGGTCGGCATGGTCGGGATGGTTGTCGATGACGCACACGATGTCGGCCGGCAACTCGCCGGACCGCCACCGACCGAGCAGATCGAACAGACAGTGCGGCTGTCGGCTGGCCAGAATGCCCACTCGGGGTCTCTCGTCGCTGAACTTCAGGACCACCTGCATGGCGAATCGCTGCGAGATGGGATTGAATGCCGCGAGGATTTCCGAGCGATCGAGGGACATGCCGGCCAGTTCGAATTCGACCCGCTGGAAGAAGACCTTCTCCACATCATCGGTGTGTTGCTCGGCATGCACGATGTTGCCGCCGTGATCGGCCACGAAACCGGCCACTGCCGCCACCACACCAGGTTGGTCGGGGCAGGAAATGAGCAGGACTCCGGTCGATGACATCGTGTTAGTTTGCCGGTCGTGGGGGCCGAATTGCGACGATCTCCATCCGACCCAGGGTCCGAGCCACTCCGCATCGTCTCGGCGGGGACCACCATCGACACCGATGGAGTCTCGTTCCCGACGGTGGTCGTGGATGTTGGAGAGCGCCCGGATGTGCGCGATCTGGCACGGGTGGTTGCCCACGATGGCGTCGGAGATCTGTCGACCTCGGGTGACATCGGTATGGATCCACACGGTCGCACGGTCATTCGCCTCGTGGCTCGCGCCACCGTCCCGGTGGAGGTCGAATTCGCCTTGGTCTTTCCGATGCCGGCCTATGCCGAACTGTTGGGTGATGCCGCTCGAACCGGATGTTTGGTCGTTGCCGCCGCCGTCGGGGATCCGCCTCAGGTGGACTCTGGGGACTGGCTGGGCCTCGACGTGGACGGCCTCGCTCTGCAACGAATGGTTGACTTCGCTGGTTGAGGACGCTCGTTGCGTCGAGGTCACGAACCGAACAAGGCGTAGCAGGTCACTGCCGCTGCCGCCGCCACGTTCAAGGAATCCACTCCCGGCGCCATCGGAATGCGAACACGATGAGTCATGGCCGCAAGAGACCTCGCCGAGAGACCGTCGCGTTCGGACCCCATGACCACTGCGACGCGATCGTTCGGCGAGAGTGAGCGAGCGACCTCGTCGAGCGGTCGCGCATCGGGATGAGGAGTCAATCCACAGACGACGACTCCGTTCGAGCGCAGTCCCTCGAGGGTCGCCGGGATGTCATCGACTCGGGCGTGAGCCAAACCGAAGATCGTTCCCATCGACACGCGCAGCGCGCGACGGGCCAAGGGGTCGGAACTGTTCTGATCGAGGATCAATCCGTCGATTCCGAACGCCGCAGCACTGCGCACGATGGCCCCCACATTGGTGGGATTGTCCACGTCTTCGAAGATCATCAGCCGCTGCGCGTTCCTCAGCACATCAGCCGGGTTCGGACGGACCGGTCGCTCGAAGAGAGCGATGATCGCCAGAGCCACTCCGAGACCGGTGAGAACCTTGCGCGCCTGTGCCGAGGCGGCATAGATGGGAACATCGTCGGCGAAGCACTGGATCACTGCCGGTGGGGCATCGGCATCGAGGAGGACTGCAACCGGCCGACAGCCGGCGGCGAGGGCACGCTCGACCACCAGATCACCCTCGGCCACGAACATTCCGTGTTGAATGCGCTCGACGTCCACATCGGACAGACCTTTGATCACCGTGGCCGGAAGATGACGTGGACGCAACTCGCGTTCGCGCAGGCGAAAGGGGCCAAGGCGTTCGTCCTCCAACGAGTCGATGAGAATCGTTCGACCCATGGTTGCAGCGTCAGTAGTACCAGGGATAGGGAGTCCAGTCGGGATCCCGTTTCTCCAGGAAGGAGAGTCGTCCTTCCTGGGCCTCGTCGGTCATGTAGGCCAAGCGAGTGGCTTCGCCGGCGAAGACCTGTTGCCCCACCAAGCCGTCGTCGATCAGATTGAAGGCGAACTTCAGCATGCGCTGGGCCGTGGGACTCTTGGCGTTGATCTCCTTGGCCCACTGAAGAGCAGTCGACTCCAAGTCGGCGTGAGGAACCACGGCGTTCACCATCCCCATGCGGTGGGCATCGGCCGCTGAGTATTCGCGGCCGAGAAAGAAGATCTCCCGGGCGAACTTCTGCCCTACCTGACGGGCCAAGTACGCCGATCCGAATCCTCCGTCGAAACTGGCGACGTCGGCATCGGTTTGTTTGAACCGAGCGTGCTCGGCGCTCGCCAGGGTGAGATCGGCCACGACGTGGAGACTGTGACCTCCGCCGGCTGCCCATCCGGGAACCGCGCAGATCACGACCTTGGGCATGAAACGGATCAGGCGTTGCACCTCCAAGATGTGCAGCCGTCCGCTCTTCCCCGGGTCGATGGTTGCGGCGGTCTCTCCGTCGGCATAGCGGTAGCCGTCCCGACCGCGGATGCGCTGGTCCCCACCACTGCAAAAGGCCCAGCCGCCGTCACGGGGCGAGGGGCCGTTTCCGGTGAGAATGACGCAGCCCACATCGGTGGATTGGCGGGCATGCTCGAGAGCGGTGAACAGTTCGTCGACGGTGTGGGGGCGAAAGGCGTTGCGTACTTCGGGACGATCGAAGGCGATGCGCACGGTTCCGTGTTCGATGGCCCGGTGGTAGGTGATGTCGGTGAACGTGAAACCGGGCACTTGTCGCCAAGCCGCCGGATCGAAGATGTCCGAGACGTGTGGTGAGCTCACCGGATCATTCTCGCAGGGCGAATCGAAGATCCGTCACCTGTCGACGGCGGGACCGGGGCCGGTCGAGCCGGTAATTTGAGGAGGTGGTTCGCCGACGTTGTCCGAAGACACTCGTCGACGCTCGTCACGTCGGCTCCGCCGTGTTCCCGACCCTCGCGGCCGGTCTTGTTGTGGGGGCCCTCCTTGCCGGTTGCAGCTCCACGACGGCGAGTGAAACCTCGGTGATGCCACCGGTATCCCCTTCGAGTACGTCTCCGGAGCCCACCCTGGCGCCGACGACCACGTTGCTCGATTCAACGGTCACTGAGGCTCCCGTCTCCGAGGCTCCCGTCACCGAGCCACCCACCACCGTGGTGCCGATGACCGAACCGGTGGTGGAGACTCCGCCCCCGCCGGCACTGTCGGTGCTCGACCGTGCCTTGGAAGCGGTCGGGGAATCCAACGGTTTCGAGACCGCACGGGTGCAATTGCGATTGATCGAGATTGGTTTTTGGGTGAGCCACTTCGACGGCAAGTACGGCTTGACCACTCGGCAAGGGGTGATGGCCTTCCAGAAGTACGTCGGACTGGAACCGACGGGCAGCGTGGATGATCAGACGGCCATGGCTCTCACGATCGTGAATGCACGACCGATCGGTCGCACGCCGGATCCTGGTGTCGTGGTGGAGATCGACAA
>JBMTPW010000026.1:0-12579 GCA_049444115.1 Ilumatobacteraceae bacterium
CAACGCAAGATCTCAAGGTGGTCGATAAAGCTCATTTCCGATTCCTCGCCATCTCCACGTCCCAGTTCCTCGTCGGCCAAGAAGCGGCGCCGCGGTTCACGCGGGGGCCGTAACCGCAGCAGCCAAGGTCCTCGACCCGTCGCCGGTCAGGACAACGCAGCAACCGATGACCCGGTCGATCGCGTGACGCCCCCGGGGGGGCATCACGGTGTCGTTCCACCGGCCGCTGCAAGCATTGTGGAGCCTCTCGAACTTCCGGAGCGCATGAGTGAGGGCCGTGCCGATCCTGACGCGGCGGCGCGAGCGCTGGTACCCCGACCCAAGATCGGCGACACCCGCCCAGCTCCGCCACCTTCGGCTCCGACCGTCACGATGCCGGGCGGAACCCGTGTCGGGGGCCCGAAGCCCGCGGCCAAGCGCAAGCCCAAGACGGCTGAAGCGAGTGCCAAACAGGACCAGCAATCACGGTCCGAGGGTGAGGCGTCGGCGTCGTCGAAGAAGAAGCGGCGTCGTACCGGTCGTGGTCGGTCCGACGGCCGCCCGGCTACCTCGTCGTCGGAGACCCAGACGGCGGAACGTCGCCGGGGGCGCGAGCGTAATGGTCGCCCGATCGGGCGTTACTTCATGTGCGTGCAGGTCCGCCCCAACCTCACCCAAGTGGCGGTGATGGAAGGACGCAGCCTCATCGAGCATTACGTGAGCCATCCGGCCGACGACGTGGGTCAGATCCATGGGAACATCTATGTCGGTCGGGTGCAGAACGTCCTGCCAGGTATGGAGGCGGCGTTCGTGGACATCGGTACGCCGAAGAACGCAGTGCTGTATCGCGGGGACGTGCAGTACGACGCTGAAGACATCGTTGACAGCGAGCCGCGCATCGAACAGATCCTGAAGGGCCGACAACTCATCGTTTGCCAGGTCACCAAGAACCCGATCGGCGTCAAAGGGGCGCGCCTCACCCAGGAAGTCTCGCTACCTGGTCGCTTCGTGGTGCTGATTCCCAACTCGAAGACCTATGGCATTTCCAAGCGACTCCCGGACGACGAACGCAAGCGGTTGCGGAGCATCCTCGACCGCGTCAAGCCGGCCGAGCACGGGTTGATCGTTCGCACCGCGGCCGAGACCGCCACCGAACAAGAGCTACACGCCGACATGACCAGACTGTTGGAGCAGTGGTCGATGATCGAAGCCAAGGCCGCCACGGCAAACGGACCGATGTTGCTCTATCGCGAACCACCGCTTGCGGTCCGGGTCATCCGCGAGGAATTCAATGCCGACTACCGAGGCGTCATCATCGATGATCGTCAACTTTTCGAGGACGTGCATTCCTATGTCAGTGCCTTCAACCCCGAGCTCGCCGATCGCATCGAGTACTTCGACGCCGGAACCGAGGGTCTGCCGATCTTCGAGAAGTACCACGTGCACGAACAGGTGCACAAGGCGCTCGACCGCAAGGTCTGGTTGCCCTCGGGTGGTTCGTTGATCATCGAGCACACCGAGGCCCTGACGGTCATCGACGTCAACACCGGCCGCAACGTGGGTACGTCGAATCTGGAACAGACCGTCTTCCAGAACAATCTGGAAGCAGCCGCCGAGGTGGCCCACCAGCTTCGCCTCCGAGACATCGGGGGCATCATCGTCATCGACTTCATCGACATGGAGATCAAGGAGAACCGCAAGAAGGTGGTGGAAGCCTTCAAGGCGGCATTGGCTCAGGACAAGACGCGAACCCAGGTGTTCGAAATCTCCGAACTCGGCTTGGTGGAAATGACCCGGAAGCGCATCGGCGAGGGCCTCTTGACCAGTTACGCCCGGCAGTGCCCGGATTGCCAAGGTCGCGGGGTGCTGATCGACCACGAACTCCTGAGCTGATTCCCCGGTCTGCCGAGCCCATCGACCGGATTTCCTGGTTGTTCACGGCGTTGGTTTCCCCCGGAAGCACCAGGTAGAGTCGGATTTCGCTATGTACGCAGTGATCGCAACCGGTGGTAAGCAGGTCCGGGTCTCCCAGGGTGAGCAAGTCCACGTCGAACTTCTCGGAGTCGAGCAGGGGTCCGCAGTGGATTTCAAGCCGGTTCTGTTGGTCGACGGTGACACCGTGCTGGCTACGCCGACGCAACTGGCCGGCTCCAAGGTGTCCGGGCGAGTGGTCGGTTCGGCAACCGGACCCAAGATCAACGGGTTCACCTACAAGCGTCGCACCAATCAACGTCGGCGTTACGGTCACCGTCAGCACTACCACGTCGTTGAAATCACCTCGATCGCGAAGGGCTGAGTCATGTCGAAGACAAAGGGCGGCGGATCAACCCGCAACGGACGCGATTCGAATGCGCAGCGTCTCGGAGTCAAGGCCTTCGGCGGATCCTCCATCACCGCTGGAACCATCCTCATCCGTCAGCGTGGCACCACGTTCCACCCCGGTCGCAACGTCGGCCGTGGGGGTGACGACACTCTGTTCGCCTTGGTGGACGGCACCGTGCAATTCGGTCAGCGCAAGGGCCGACGTGTGATCGACGTCGTGCCAGCACCTCAGTCCTGAGCTCTCGGCGATCCTCGTCGTCTTCGGTGGAAGTTGCCGAAGGCCCTCGTTCACCACGGCATGACATCGATGCCGGTCGGCAACTGGTCGTGGGACCATCCGAGTAGCGCCACTGCCTGACGACAGGCGAAGCGGTCCGTCATTCCTGCCACGTAGGCGACTGCGCTGCGTTGGGCATCCTCACTCTTCCATTGGTTGCCTTCGGGAATCAGATCGGGATGTTCCGAGTAGTGCTCGACGAGAGCGCGCAGAAGCGAGATCACTTGTGCCGCTTGACGCCTGCTGGCATCGCGCAGGTACACCTGGTCGTAGTTGAATTGGCGGAAGGATGCCAGAGCCTCGGCGAGGTCGGCGTCCAAGCCGATTCGGCCGGTGCGCGCCGTGGTGCGGATCATGCCGGTGATGAATGCCCGTAGCTGGTTGCTCTGATCATGGCCACAGAGACGGGAGACCGCCGCTGGGAGTTGTTCCGGCGTCACGATGGCGGCGTCCACGGCATCTTCGAAGTCGTGGCACACGTACGCGATGCGATCTGCCCAACTCACCACTTCTCCTTCGGGGGTCGCGGGTGCGGGACGGCTCCAGGAATGATTGCGAATGCCGTCGAGGGTTTCGCGACACAAATTGAGCGGAGCGAGAGTGACGTCGGCCCCCCAGGCCGCATGATCGAAACCACCGGCGACAAGGGGACTGAGGGCATCTTCGCTGGCGTGTCCTCCGGGACCATGACCGCAGTCGTGACCGAGGGCGATGGCCTCGGTGAGCGTGACGTTCAATCCGAGCGGTCGGGCGATGGCCGTGGCTACCTGAGCGACTTCGAGAGCATGGGTCAGTCGGGTGCGCTGATGGTCGTCAGGAAAGATGAAGACCTGCGTCTTGCCGGCGAGCCGACGAAAGGCCGCGGAATGAAGAATTCGATCGCGGTCCCGTTCGAAGCAGGTCCGCCATGGATCGGGGTCTTCCGCGATGCGGCGATCACCGGCACCACGCGCTCTGGTGGCCAAGCGGGCCAGGTCGCGGTCCTCGTGGTCTTCACGCTGGTGCCGATCGATGGCCCGCGTCTCGCCCGCTCCAGCCCAGGAATCGAGGTGAGCCACGGTCACGCCGGCCGAGCCCGGGGCGCCCTTCATGGTGGAGACCCACCGATCCGCCCGTTCCTGCATGGAGAGATCGGGGAGATCGGAGGTCATGTGATTGCGACGGGCTCGCGAGGCGATGTCTTGGTGTCCCACATGGAACCAAGAATACGTCGGGGGTGTGACTGCGCTCATCGCAAGAGCGCCGAATCGAGACGTTCGTCCTCTCCGATGATTTCGGACCTGGGCGAAGGTGGTCCGGATATCGTGTCCAGGTGAGTCAGTTCGTCGACGAGTGTCAGCTCAACGTGCGCGCCGGAGACGGAGGCGCAGGCTGTGTGTCGTTTCGCCGAGAAGGACCGGTGGCCATGGGCGGTCCGAATGGTGGCGATGGTGGCCGGGGCGGAGACATCTGGTTGGTGGCCGATCGGAACGTGGCCTCGCTCCTGGCCTTCCGAGACCATCCCCACCGCATCGCCGGCAGCGGGGTGCACGGGAAGGGCAAGGATCTCCACGGGAAACGCGGCGAGTCGCTCGAAGTCAAGGTGCCCGAAGGAACGGTGATTCGGGACATGTACACCGGCGAAATCCTGGCCGATCTCACGACCCATGGAGATCGTTGGCTGGCGGCCCACGGGGGTCGAGGCGGACGGGGGAATGCCCGGTTCCTGACGAACCGCCGACGTGCCCCCAGTTTCGCCGAGCAGGGTGAACGTGGTGAGGAACGATGGTTGAAGCTCGAATTGAAACTGATGGCCGACGTGGCCTTGGTGGGGTTTCCCAATGCCGGCAAGAGCACGTTGATCAGCGTCATTTCGGCGGCCAAGCCCAAGATCGCCGATTATCCCTTCACCACTTTGGAGCCGAACTTGGGTGTCGTGCGTCTCGACAGCGATACCGAATTCATCGTGGCCGACATCCCGGGACTGATCGAGGGTGCTGCCGAAGGCAAAGGGCTCGGACATCGTTTCCTCCGACACGTGGAGCGCGCCAGGGTGCTGTGTGTGCTGGTGGATCTGGCACCGCTCGACGACACGTCACCCGATGAGCAAGTGAAGATCCTCCTGCGCGAACTCGAGGCCTACGACCCGGGGTTGATCGAGCGGCCGCGTGTGATCGTGGGAACCAAGATCGATGCCGCATCGCCGGAGATGGTTGCGGCCTGGTCGGGTCCGACCATCTCGGCACTCACCCGGCAAGGTGTACGCGATCTCGTGGGTGTTCTTGCATCCCTGGTTCACGAGGCTCGTCAGCAGGCGATCGAACACGAAGCCAGGGTCATCATCAAACCGGAGTCGGAAGGATCGTGGGTGGAGCGGGTCGGCGAAGGGACCTATCGGGTGCATGGCCGTCAGGCCGAGCGGGCCGTCCACCTGAACGATGTCACGACGCCCGAAGCGCTGAACTACATCGACGAGAGATTGAAGAAATTGGGCGTACCCCGATTGCTGGCACGGGCCGGTGCTCGTGAAGGTGATGTGGTCGTGATCGGAGACTTCTCCTTCGACTACAGCCCCGATACCTGAACGACCCGACCCACGACCGGTACATTGATTCGAGTCCCGTCATGAAAGACCGCTTATGAGAATCCGCCATGAGAATCCTGTCGTGACGGCCACTGCATGAGGATCCCTCGATGAGAATCATCGCCAAAGTTGGAACATCGTCGCTGACCGACGAGCGCGGAGTGATCGATCGGACCATGATCGCGTCCCTCTGTGAGCAGATCTCCGAATTGCGCACCCGCGGCCACGATGTGGTCCTGGTCACCTCGGCGGCAGTGGCGGCCGGTGTCGCCGCTCTCGGCCTGGATCGTCGTCCGACGGATCTGCAAACACTGCAGGCCCTGGCCGCAGTGGGCCAGAGTCGATTGATGGAGGTCTACAACGCCGAATTCGCTCGACAGGGGTTGGTGGCAGCACAGGTTCTCCTGGTGCCTCATGACTTCGTCGATCGTCGCCAGTACTTGCACGCTCGTGAGACCATGGAGACGTTGCTGAGTCTCGGATGCGTGCCGGTGGTGAACGAGAACGATGCGATCGCCAACGATCAGATCCGTTTCGGGGACAACGATCACATCGCCGCACTCCTCTCTCATCTCATGAAGGCCGACATCCTGATTCTGTTGACCGATACCGACGGGTTGCACACTGCGGATCCGAGGCGCGATCCGTCCGCACGGTTGGTGCATGAAGTCTTCGTCGGTGATCCCCTCTTGAGCGTGGAGGCCGGGGCGTCGGGAACGAATCGCGGCAGTGGCGGGATGGGATCGAAGTTGTCGGCGGCGAGGATCGCCTCCTGGTCGGGCATTCGGGCGGTCATCGCCCCGGCCCGGCTGGATTCGGTTCTGCCGCGGGTCGTGGACGACGTCGCGAATTCATCGGCCACCGTGGGCACCACTTTCCACGGGGCCGATCGCCACCTGTCGGCCCGACAACTCTGGGTGGCCTTCGCCTCCGAAGTCTGTGGTCGGATCTGGGTGGACGACGGGGCGCGCGAGGCACTGCGCCGCGGAACGGTGTCGCTCCTGCCAGCCGGAGTGCGTCGTGCCGAGGGAGATTTCGAAGTCGGCGACACGGTGGAGATTCTCGACGGATCCGATCACGTGATCGCTCGTGGCTCGTCGTCGATGTCCGACCGGCAGGTCGAACGAACCGCTGGTCTTCGCACCCACCAATTGGACGAAGGGCTTCCGACCATCGTGGTGCATCGGGATTCCTTGGTGATCCTGCCTCACTGATCGCCGCGTCGGAGCGTCAGCGCACGAATCGCTGGCGCAGTTGGCGCAGACCGTGCACCTCGGGTGCCCGCAGGAGCGTCAACGAACCGACGTACACCAGGATGCCGACCACCGATCCCACGGCTACCTTGGCGATGGCACCCACGCCATCGTCGGAACCGACCGCGGACAAGCTGAGCCAGACCACCACGGCCATCATGGCCGAGGCTGCCAGCATGCGCGCCAGCGAGGTGATGATCGACAACACCGGAAGCAACGGCTCCTTGGCTCGCAGGACGAACAGGGCCACGAGAGCGCCGATGAAATACGAGACCGAAAAGGCGATGCCGAGACCGAGGACGTCGAACTGCCGGGCCAATGGGAAGGCCAGCACGATGTTGATGGCGTTCTGCAGACAATTGATGATGAAGGGCGTCTTGGTGTCCTGGTGCGCGAAGAAGCCCCGCAGCGTGAACAGGTAGACCGAGTATCCGACCAACCCGAGAGCCAGACCGGACAAGGCCCGGGCGGTGGTGTCGGCGGCTTCGGTACTGAATTGTCCGTAGCGGAGCAGAGCTCCGATGATGGGACGCGACATGACCAGGAATCCGAAAGCCGCCGGGAACGTGAGCAGGCCGACCAGTCTGATGCCGAGACCGGTGCGCTCGACGAAGCCGAGCCGATCGTTGCGCGCCACGGCCCGGGCCATTTCGGGTATGAAGGTGGTGGCGATGCTCATGGCGAGAAGGCCGTGGGGGAAATAGAAGAAGGTGCTCGCCTTGGCCATGGCGTCTTGGCCACCACTGCCCGGCTCGGCCAGGTTCTTGGTGACGACCACGGTCAACTGGTTTGCGATCACGTATCCGAACGTCCAACCCGAGAGCGCCACGATTCGTTTGACCGCCGGATGTCTCGGCCTGACCCGGAAGCGGACGTTGAGTCCGGCGCGATGGATGGCCGGCAGCAGGACGAGCGCCTGAAGGGCGATGCCTCCAGTGGCTCCCAGGCCGAGGAGCCAGCGAAAGGAGGGACTATTGAGGACTTCGGCCATGGGTATGGAACCGGTGCGACTCCCGAGCAGCACCGGCACGTAGAGCAGCGAACAGATGACCACCACGTTGGCCAGGACCGGAGACCAGGCCGCGGCGAAGAAGCGGCGCTGTGCGTTGAGCATCGATCCGAGCAGTGCCGAGATGCCGTAGAAGAAGATCTGGAGAAGGAAGATGCGCGTGAGTGCGGTACCCACGGTGCGGAATTCGTCGACGTCGATGCCATCGGCAGGGTTGAGCGAGAACACTCGGAAGACCCATGGTGCGAAGAAGACGGCCACTGCGGTGATGGCGGTGAGGGCGACGATCGCCGTACTCACCACCGCTTCCACGGCCTCGCGATCATCGTCCTCCAGCAGACGGCTGAACATCGGAACGAGAGCAGCAGACAGGACGCCGCCGAGGAGCAACTCGTACACGGCATTCGGGGAGTTGTTGGCTCCGTCATAGGCGTCGGCGAGAGCCGTCTGGCCGATGATGACGCCGAAGACGATGACTTTCAGCATTCCGGTGAAGCGGGAGAGCCCGGTACCGAGCGCGACCACCGCGTTCGATTTCAGGAGCGATCTTTCCGGTTCGGTGAAGCCGGTGCGCGGCGAAGAGTCGACCACCTCGAAGGTGGGATCTCCTGTCGGACCGGTGACGGACATCGCCTAGAGGGTAACCGAGCCTCGATCGGGGATCTCGGTGCATCCGCGGACGGGACCCATTGGGGTGTCGAGCAGGGCAACTTGTAGGGTGGAGGCCATGCAACCCCGCTTCACCTCGGTACAACAGGTCCGCGACGGCCTGCGCGATGTCAACTATCTGGCCGATGAGGGGATCGCCGGGGTGGTCTTTCTCGCCGATCGCCTGTCCAAACCCGTTCTCGTGGAGGGCCCGGCGGGGACCGGCAAGACCCAGTTGGCCAAGAGCGTGGCCGAGATGATCGGGGCCAGGCTCATTCGCCTCCAGTGCTACGAGGGCTTGGACGAATCCAAGGCCCTGTACGAGTGGAATTACAAGAAACAGCTGCTGCGCATCCAGGCCGACAAGAACAGCGATTCGTGGAGCGAGGTCCATGACGACATCTTCAGCCGGGAGTTCCTGCTCACGCGACCCCTCCTCGAAGCCATCAGTGCCTCCGACCCGGTGGTGCTCCTGATCGACGAAGTCGACCGGGTCGAGGTGGAGACCGAAGCCCTGTTGCTGGAGATTCTCTCGGAGTATCAGGTCTCGATCCCGGAACTCGGCACCATCACCGCCGCGCAGATTCCGATGGTCTTTCTCACTTCCAACAACACCCGCGAACTGTCCGAAGCGCTCAAGAGACGGTGTCTCTTCTTGCACGTCGACTATCCGGCCATGGACCGCGAAAAGGAGATCGTGCTCACCAGGGTGCCCGGAATCAGTGAGAACCTGGCCGATCAAGTGGCGCGTATCGTGCGCAGCATCCGACAGCTGGATCTGAAGAAGGCCCCCAGTGTGAGTGAGACGCTCGACTGGGCGAGAACCTTGATGCTGCTGAACATCGAGTCCATCGATGCCCAGACGGCCAAGGACACGCTCCACGTCCTCCTCAAGTATCAATCCGATATCACCAAGGCGGCCAAGGAGTTGTCGGTCGACGTCGCCTGACGGCGGTCGGAGTCGGGTGTCGTCGTGCTGGACCTGCTCTCAGGATTCGTCCAAGAACTCCGACAAGCCGGGCTGCCGGTCTCATTGACGGAGAACCTGGATGCCATGGAGGCCGTCCAGCACATCCCCATCGAGGACCGCGAGGCATTCAAGTACGCGCTGGCGGCCACGCTGGTGAAGAACAGCGATCACTGGCGCGCCTTCGAGACCGTCTTCGAGGTGTACTTCTCGTTGCGCGGACCCGAGTACGCATTGGTGGAAGGCTCCGCGGATCAACTCGAGGAAATGTGGCGCGAGATGCAGGAGCAGATGCGCCAAGGTGACGGACGCGGTTCGGCTGGTGGAATGGAGAACCTCACCCCCGAGGAGATCGCGCAGATGCTCCTGCAGGCGTTGATGAATGGGGATCAGGCGATGATGCGGGCACTGGCCCGTCAATCGGTCCAACGCTTCGCCGGGATGGAGCCTGGTCGACCGGTGGGCGGAACCTATTACCTGTATCGAACCCTCCGCAATCTCGATCTGGAGGGAATGCTCCAGAAGATGATGGATGCCAGTCGCCAGGAAGTCGGCGGGGAGATGACCGCTCTCGAGGAGCGACTCGAGCGGGACGAGTACGAAAGTCGGATCGAGAACTTCAAGAAGGAGATCGAGGCCGAGATTCGACGGCGACTGGTGGCCGACCGCGGTGCCGAGGCCATGGCCAAGACGCTTCGCAAACCTCTTCCCGAGGATGTCGAATTCATGCACGCCAGTCGCGACGAGATGCAGGCTCTGAAGAAGGCGTTGTATCCGCTCACCCGCAAACTGGCGGCGAAACTGGCCCGTAAACGAAGGCACGGACGCAAGGGTCCGCTCGATTTCCGAAACACGGTGCGACATTCGTTGTCCTACGGCGGTACGCCGGCCGAACCGAAGTTCAAGACTCCCCGCCCGGCCAAGCCCGAATTGATGGTGGTCGCCGACATCTCCGGCAGCGTTGCCGCCTTTGCTCGGTTCACCTTGATGTTGGTCTATGCCATCCAGAACCAATTCTCCAAGGTGCGCTCCTTCGTGTTCATCGATGGGATCGACGAAGTCACCGATTTCTTCCGGGGCACCGAAGACATCACCGAGGCCATCCATCGGGTCAACACCGAAGCCGACGTGGTCTGGGTGGACGGCCACAGCGACTACGGCCATGCGTTCGAAGTCTTCTGGGATCGCTATGGCAAGGACGTCGGACCGAAGACCACGGTTCTGTTCCTGGGCGATGCACGCAACAATTACCACGCTTCGCAGTCCTGGGTGGTCAAGGAAGTGAAGAAGAAGGCTCGCCAGGTGTATTGGTTGAATCCCGAGCCGCGTTCGTATTGGAACACCGGAGATTCCATCGTCGGGGAGTACGGGAACTTCACCGATGGCACCTTCGAGTGTCGCAACATGCGTCAGCTCGAGTCCTTCGTCGAAAAGCTGGTGTGATCGATGACTCGTTTGATCATGGTGCGCCATGGAGAGTCCAAGGTCACCGTCGATCGCGTCGTCGGTGGTCCCCGATCGTGTCGCGGCTTGTCGGATCTGGGACGTCTTCAGGCGGAACGTTTACGGGATCGGTGGTCGGCACACCCGGAGTTCGAACCCGAAATGATCATCGCCAGTGCGTATCCGCGAGCCCGCGAGACCGCCGAGATCATCGCTCCGGCTTTCGGCGCCGCCGCGGTCCGGATTCGCCCCGAATTCGGGGAACACGATCCTGGACCGCACTGCGACGGTCTCACCTACGATCAGTTCTCCCGAGAATTCGGCGATCCGGACTGGGAGAACGATCCCTATGGCGTGACGTTTCCGGGAGGCGAGACCATCGCCGAATTCCAGACGCGGGTCGGCTCGGCAGTACGCAGCCTCATCGACGAAGTGGGTGCGGGTACGGCTCTGGTGGTCTGCCACGGAGGGGTGGTGGACACTGCGTTGCGCCAGGCGTTGCGAACCTCGGGTACCGGCATCTTCGAGATCCATACCATGAACACCTCGATCACGGAATTCCAATTGGTGCGACCAGGTCGTTGGCGTGTGGTGCGCTACAACGATGCCGCCCATCTGGCCGGCTTGCCGCGTGCCACCAACACCCCTGCCGACGCGATCGTGTGAGGGATCCGGTGTGGACGACGTTCTGATCGTGGGAGCCGGTTCGGCAGGGTGTGTGTTGGCCGACCGTTTGAGTGCCCGCGGGACGCGGGTCACGGTTCTCGAAGCCGGTCCCGACATCGGTGACCGGGCCGCAGTGACCGGTCCATCGTTCTTCGAGGCCATCGCCGAACCGGACCTTCTCTGGCCGGATCTGGTCGCGCGGCGCACACCCCTGCAGGAACCGCGTCAATACGGCCGAGGTCGCGGGGTGGGTGGGTCCTCGCTGGTCAATGCCATGGTTGGTCTGTGGGGGGAAGTCGAGGACTACGACGCCTGGGACCGGGACTTCGGCTGTACGAAGTGGTCGTGGCGCGACGTCGAACCCTATTTCCGGCGGATCGAGGTTCCTCTGTCCAAGGCCGACACTCGATCATCGACCCGTCTCGGTGGTGCCCTGGTCGAAGCCTGCCGCACCCTCGGGTGGGATCTGCATCGCGGTCCCTATCCCCTTGGTGGTCTCGGGCGCGATGTCGGACCGGCCATGCTCACACGCGACCGAGACGGTCGACGGGTGACCGTGGCCGACGCGTATTTGCGTCGGGCCCGGACCCGTCACAACGTGACGTTACGTCCGGACACCTTGGTGGATCGAGTGGTCCTCGAAGGTCGTCGCGCGCGCGGGGTGGTGCTCGCCGATGGGTCGGAAGTACCGGCATCGACGGTCATCGTGTGTGCCGGTGCCATTCACTCACCGGCGATCCTGTTGCGCAGCGGCATCGACCGACCTGGTATCGGACTCGGACTGCAAGATCATCCGTCGGTACCGATCACCGTGTCTTTGCGCGAGCCCGTCGATCCGGGAGAGTTGGCCGTGACGTCACTGGCGCGGTTTTCTTCCGGTGAGATACCGGCCGCCCTGCAGCTCCTGCCGATGGATCATCTGGGTCGCGCCGCTCCCGGATACGGGGTTCTCTCCGTGGCCCTCATGCAGGCGCGTTCCCGGGGTCGGGTCCGACTCCGCTCGTCCAGCCCCCATGAGGATCCGATGGTGGACTTCGGACTCCTCGACGAGGATTCGGATCGCTGGCGCTTGATGACCGGTATGCGCGTGCTGCGCGCCCTGTTGCGCGAGCCACCTCTGAGCGCGGCGATCGCGGACGCCTTCATCGATGACCGCGGCACCCGATTGGACGATTTGGGAGATGACGACGAAATCCTTGCGGGCTGGATGCAGCGACATGTGGGCGACTACGTCCACGCCTCCGGTACCTGCGCCATGGGAGACCCCCGTCGCGAAACCTCGGTGGTGGATCCATCGGGGGTGGTCATCGGCTACGACGGATTGCGGGTCTGCGATGCATCGATCTTCCCGCAACTGCCTCGGGCCAACACCCACTTTCCGGTGATGATGGCGGCCGAAGTTCTGTCCGATCGATTGAGTTGATCGGTTCATTTGCCGAGGTCCGGCCAGCG
>JBMTPW010000027.1:0-12556 GCA_049444115.1 Ilumatobacteraceae bacterium
CCCCAGCCATGATCCGGCTTGAGTGGGAGCGGCAGCCAGGGCCAGGGCACACGACATGGCCGCAGTGCCCACACAGGCCACCGTCTGTCCGCGGATCAATCCGGCCTCGGGGAAGAGTGGAGACAGGGCCGGAAGGACCGGAAGGGTGCGTTCGCGGGCCAGTTGGGCCGCCGAAGTCATGACCGAGCCGGAGATCACCGCCCGACTATAACGAACAGGTGTTCGATAATTACCGTTCGGGCCCGGTCCCCGGACCCACCCGCTGCGTCAGGCGGTCCAACAAGTCGAGAAAACCTCGAGCCCCGGCGGCGAAATGTTCGGCCCCCAGTTCGCGGGCATGTTCGGCATCCCGCACCGCCGGACCCCCGACGACGATCGGAATGCTCTCCCCCAAGGATCGACGCAACGCTGTCACGGTGCTGGCGGCGCTGAACAGGTTCTCATCGGACCCCACGCTCACACCCACCGCCACCACGTCACTGGTGGAGGACACCGCATGCAGGAAGGACTGTTCGGGAGTGTCGGCTCCGAGATCCACCACGTCCCACCCCTCCCGACGCAGGAGATCCGCCAACATGGCCAAAGTGAGAGCGTGCCGCTCACCGGGAGGTCCACCGATCACCACCACACCGCGATGCCGACCGCGGCGCAGGAACCGCGGACTCAGTTGGCCCACCAGTCGTGTGGCGATCGCCGTGGCCTGATGTTCGACGGCGATGTCGAGACGACCGTTGGCCCATTGATCACCGATGGAGGCCAATACCGGCGACAGGATGTTCAGATAGACCTCGTCCACATCGGCGCCTGCCGAAATGGCCCGTTCGAGCACCGCCCATGCCCCCGACGCATCGGCGGCCACCAGGCAACGTTCCAGTTCAGCCACGTAATTGCCGGTTCGGCGACCGTCGGTCGCTCCCTGCGTCGCCTTCTTCGGGCCACGGGCCCGTTCCTTCTGGAAACGCTTCACCGCCTCGTCCGAGACGTGCCACATACCCTTCACGCGACGAGCCTCGAGACGACCCTGCCGCACGTAGCGATACACCGTCATGTAGTGCACGCCCAGAAGTTCGGCGACCTCTTCGAGAGTCAGTCCTGGCACGCCGACAGGCTAAAACGCGGGCGCGAAGCCTGCGTGACTCAGGAGGCAGAAAAACGCTCGGATCAGCGAGCGTTCCAGCGGGCGCGAGCCTGCTGGGCTCGCTCCACGAGGTGGGCCGGAACCCTGCTGTCCACGGCCGCAGCACCATCTGCGGATCCGCCGGCATCGGACCCGACCGGCTCCTCGGCGGGGACCAGATCTTCGAAACTGGGCGGGGCCATCCCCGGCTTCCAGTACTGATAGAGATCGCGCACGATGTCACCAAGACCCTCAGGTGACCGACCCTGCACCAAATCGACGGTGATCATGTTCTGGTACACGTGCACTCCGGCCACCCGACCGGTGGCGAAGAGACGTCGAGCCAATTCGGCCGATGACGACGTGCCACGCTGCAGGTGGGCGCTCTGGTCGCCCGAATGGAAACTCTCGTGCCCCATTCCGGACAGACTGCGGTTGGCTTCGTACCGCACGACGCCGGGGCGACGACTCGGCTTCTCGGTGACCACGACTGGCTGACCCATGGATCCACCTTAGTGGTCGACCTCGTCCCGCTTCGATGTCCGGATTCGGGTTTTCTCCATCGCAGCATGTGCGTTACGGTCGGTCACGACCAACGGGAGGAACCATGGCTCCATCGACGACTCAGCCCACTCTCGAGGAATTCCAGGCCGAGGCACTGGGATTCCTGGAGGCCAACGCTCGACGCAAGGAAGCCGAGAAGAAGTTCGTCTGGGGTGAAGGCTCGGACAAGGTCGCCATGTTCGAGGAGAAGGACCGACGACGCGAGGAAGTCGACGTCGCCGCAGCCTGTGCCTGGCGCCAGAAGAAGTTCGATGCCGGTTTCGGCTACATCAGCGGCCCTGCGGAATACGGCGGGCGCGGCTTACCGGGGGTGTACGCCCGGGCCTACGACGCACTCGAGTCGAAGTTCGACATCCCGAATCAGAGTTGTTTCACCATCGGCCTCGGCATGGTCGCACCCACCATCGTGGCCCACGGTTCGGATGTGGCGCGCAATCTCTACGTGCGCAAGATGTACCGCGGGGAGATCGTGGGATGTCAGTTGTTCAGCGAACCAGGAGCTGGCAGCGATCTGGCCAGTCTCACCACCAAAGCCGAGCGCGACGGTGACGAGTGGGTCATCACCGGTCAGAAGGTGTGGACCAGCGGTGCCCACTACAGCCACATCGGAGAGATCATTGCCCGCACCGATTTCGACCAGCCCAAGCACAAGGGTTTGACCGGATTCATCGTGGACATGAAGGCTCCGGGTGTGGAAATACGTCCTCTCCGTCAGATGACCGGCGGAGCCAGCTTCAACGAAGTGTTCTTCACCGAAGTGAGGGTCCGCGACGACCACCGTCTCGGTGACGTGAACAACGGATGGAACGTCGCTCTCACCACATTGATGAACGAGCGCGCCGCCATTGGTGCCGGTGGGGGCGGGGGCGGCGGATTGTTCTCCCGCGTGGTGGAGATGGTGAAGTTCTACGGACTCGACCGCGATCCCGTGGTGCGCGACGAATTGGCCAAGGTCATCATCCACAACAAGGTGGCCGCCTACAACAATCAGCGCGCCATGGACAAGATCAAGGCAGGACAGATGCCCGGACCGGAGATGAGCCTGGCCAAGTTGACCGGAACGATGAACATGATGCGCCTCGGAGACTTCGTGTCCCTGGTGCTCGGTCCGAAACTGATCGCCGACAGCGGCGAGTGGGGTACCTACGCCTGGAGTCAATTGATTCTGGGCACGCCGGGAGGACGCATCGCCGGTGGATCCGATGAAGTCATGCGCAACATCGTGGCCGAGCGTGTGCTCGGACTGCCCAAGGATCCGGGGATCGACTCGAAGAGCGCCTTCAAGGATTTGAAGACCGGCACCCAGAAGTGACATCGGGGTCGTCGCGGCCCTGCATCAAAAGAGCACGCCCTGCCGTTCCTGTCGGACCACTCCCGGCCACGGGATCACGGTGTCCATGAACGACCAGCTCCGACGGTGGATGGCCGATGGTCCATAGCCCTGCAACGCCGTGCGATGACGCGGACAGGGATACCCCTTGTTGGTGTCGAAACTCCACATCGGGTAGTCGCCAGCCAGTTGGCGCATGAGTCGATCCCGGGTCACCTTGGCCACGATCGACGCTGCGGCGATCGAGACCGACGAGGCGTCACCTTTCACCCGCGTCTCCACGCGGGCCACCGCCGGGGAGACGAAGTCCCAATTCCCGTCCACCACCGCAGCGGTAGGAACGACCGCAAGTGACTCCAGGGCGCGTCGAGTCGCCAGACGCTGCGCCGCCACCATGCCGAGTTCGTCGCATTCGGACGCGCTGGCGTAGCCCACCGACCAGGACTGGCACCATGCGGTGATCTCGTCGAACAAGGCCTCGCGCCGCCGTTCCGACAGAGTCTTGGAATCGCGCACTTCGGGCACGGCACCAGTGCGCGGTATCACCACTGCACCCACGGCCATTGGGCCGGCCCAGGCCCCTTTGCCGACTTCGTCGATCCCGACCACGACGTCGCAACCGTCGGCGTGAAGTGACTCTTCCCAGTCCCGATTCGGCGCCGGGGACTTCAGCCGAGTGGTCATGTCACCAATCGTCCAGAAACGATGGCCAACGTCGGAACCAAGGTCATCACACCAGTCGCACACCCGTCGGGCCGTCGTCGACGGTGCCAACGACCATGAACGGCGAATCGACCGAAACGAGCCGATCCACCTGTGCAGGATCGATTGCAGCCAGGAGTCCACCGGAAGTCTGCGGATCGAAGGCGACGAGATCGAAAGCGGGATCGACGTCCTCGGCGAGTGAGACGTGCATTCCGACGGCGACTCGGTTACGAGCATCACCGCCGGTGCGCACACCTCGCCGAGCGACGTCCAGAACTTCGGGGTACAGCGGCAAGCGAGGTGTATCGATCAGAAAACGACATCCGGACCGCTCGGCCATTTCCCACCCGTGACCGGCGAGTGCAAATCCCGTGACATCGGTGACCGCGTGCACTCCGGGGATGGCCTGCAGGATCTCGCTCGCCCGACGATTCAGAGCGCGCATTCCGGCAATCGCCGCCGCTTTCGCCTGCTCACTTCCGCCGGCCAAGGCCAGTCCTGTTCCGAGCGGTTTGGACAGGACCAGTACGTCGCCGGGCCGCGCACCACCTTTGGTGAAGATGCGGTCGGGATGCACCAGACCCTGCACGGCAAGACCGAAGATGGGTTCGGGATTACGAATCGTGTGGCCCCCTGCGACCGATCCCCCGGCTGCGGCCACGGTGGCTGCGGCGGCGCCGAAGATCTCCACGATGGCAGTCCGCGGGAACTGTTCCGGGAAGGCGGCGATGTTGACGGCGATCACCACGCGCCCGCCCATGGCGAACACGTCGCTGCAGGCGTTGGCCGCAGCAATGGCCCCAAAATCCGCGGGGTCGTCCACCAGAGGCGGAAAGAAATCGGTGGTACTGACCACGGCCAGATCGTCGCTGACCTTGTAGACCGCGGCGTCGTCGAAGGGGGCCAATCCGACGAGTAGTGAGGGATCCTCGGACGGTGCGAACTCGTCCACCAAACCGGCCAGGAGATCCTTGCCCCACTTGGCGGCACATCCACCACAGGAGGTCCACTCGGTCAAACGCAACGGCGAGGAGATGTCGTCGATCGATGACCCGGTCACGCCGTGAGCCTAGATCGTGCTCCCCGCTCCCCTGCCCCGCTCCTCCAACCGCCTTAACCCATTGGGCGCGGAATGGTGCCAAAACGCGTCACTTTCGCCCCCAACGGAGTCAGGTACCGACAGCGAGGCGAGCCAGAAGTTCGGTCAGAGGTTCCCGGAAGTCACGCATCGGCGGATATCCGGCCGACGTCCAGGCGCGATTCTCCAACACGCTGTTGGCGGGTCGGGGCGCCGGACGCGGCGGATTCAAATCACGCGTGGCGATGGCCCGTACGGACGACGGATCCAAATTCAGTGCGCTCAGGATGGCCTGTACGAATCCATGCCAACTCACCGCACCCTGATTGGTCACGTGGAACAGACCAGGCCGACGATCGAGTGCCAAGAATCGAAGTGCACGCGCCAGATCGGAAGTGAAAGTGGGATGTCCGATCTGATCGTCCACGAAGGCCAGGGGCTTGTTCTCGTTCACCAGACGCAAGACCGTCTTGACCATGTTGTTGCCATGGAAGCCGCATACCCACGAGGTGCGCACCACCGTGGCTGCCGATCCGATGGCCAATGCCTCGTGTTCTCCAGCCAACTTGGTTTGTCCGTAAACGCTGCGCGGATTGGGTTCGTCGGTTTCGACGTACGGACGATCTAGGGTGCCGTCGAACACGTAGTCGGTGCTGATGTGCACGAGGTGCGAGCCGACGGCATCCACGGCCTCGGCGATCCAGCGCACTGCGTGGGCATTGACTTCGAGGGCTGCATCGGGCTGGTCTTCGCAGGCGTCGACGGCAGTGAAGGCCGCACAATTGACCACGACGTCTGGCGACGATTCGGCAAGCATCGTGTGGACCGCGTCGCGATTGGTGATGTCGAGGGAGTCCATGTCCACTCCGATCACTTGATCACCAGCTGCACCGCACACTTCGTCGAGTTAACGTCCAAGTTGGCCCTAGACCCCGGTCACCAAGATTTTCATGCCCGAATCCTCGTCATCCCAACGACGTCATGGCGACGACCCGAGAGCCCGTCCTCGCGGTCACAGCCCGGCTCGAGCCTTGAGTGGTTCCCACCATGAACGATGAGACCGATACCACTCCACGGTTTCTGCGAGCGAATCGCTGAACGAACGCGTCATCGCCCAACCCAGATTCGTCACCTTGTCGATCGTCACCGAATACCTTCGGTCATGACCCAATCGATCGGCGACCGGTTCGATGAAACTCTCGTCGCGCCCGCACAGTTCCAGCAATTGATAGGTGATGTCCCGATTGGTCAGTTCGTTGTGCGCTCCGATGTTGTAGATCTCCCCGACGGTGCCTTTGTTGAACACCAGATGTGCCGCAATGTTGTGGTCCTCGACGTGGATCCAGTCCCGGACATTTCCGCCATCGCCGTACAGAGGCACCTTCTTGCCGTCCAGCAGATTGGTGGTGAAGAGCGGTATGAGCTTCTCCGGATACTGGTATGGCCCGAAGTTGTTGGAACACCGTGTCACGACCACCGGAAGTCCGTACGTGGTGACGTACGACAATGCGATCAGGTCGCTAGCGGCCTTCGATGCCGAATAGGGCGAACGCGGAGTCAAGATGTCGGTCTCGGCGAACGAACCACTCTCGATGCTCCCGTAGACCTCGTCGGTGGAGATGTGCAGGAATCGCTCGACGCCCACCTGACGAGCTGCATCGCACATCACATTGGTGCCAAAGGCATTGGTTCGCACGAATGCGTATGGATCCACGATCGAGCGGTCCACGTGGCTCTCGGCGGCGAAATGAACGACGGCATCGTGACCACGCATAGCAGCGACCACTGCATCCGGATCACAAATGTCACCTTGAACGAACCGACACCGGCGATCGTCCAACAGATCCCGAACGCTCTCCAAGTTCCCCGCATAGGTCAGCTTGTCGAAAATGGTGATCCGATCATCGCTGTTGGCCAGTAGCCAGCGCACATAGTTGGACCCGATGAAGCCCGCGGCTCCCGTGACGAAGAGTTGCACGTCAGGTCCTCATCGGCCACGATGGCCGACGATCGGACGGAATGTCGCTGCGTCGCGGATTGTTCTTGTCCCGTTCGCTCAGAATCGGATCGGCAACTCCCCAGTCGGCTCCGATCACCGGGTCGTTCCACGCCACGCCCAACTCATCGGCGGGGTTGTAGTAGTTGTCCACGAGGTAGGTCATCACGACATCGGTAAGCGCCGAGAACCCGTGGGCCACGCCAGGTGGGATGTACACGCCGATGTGGTTCTCGCCGCTGATGTCGATGGTCTGCGTGGCCCCGTCAGTGGGTCCACCCGCACGGAGGTCGTGCAATACCACGCGGATCGTTCCCACTGGGACGTACCAGTAATCCGCTTGATGCAGGTGATAGTGGAGTCCGACCAAGGCTCCGGCCTGTTTGTTGGAACGATTCCCCTGGATCATCTCCCGACCGTTCGGAAACCATTCGCGACGATAGGTCTCGATGAAGAGACCGCGCTGGTCGCCATGGATGGTGGGCTGAACCAGAAACACACCGTCGATCGTCGAGCTGGTGGAAATCGTCGGCATTCGTCTACTCCGTATCGATCTGACAATGATCGCCAACCATCAAGCGTAGAGCCCGTGGTCGCTTCTGGGAGCGCGTCACCTCGGCCTCGCGACCGATGAGGCTGTCCTCCAAGCGTGCGATATCGGTGATACGGCTCTTTTCCATGATGACCGAGTGCTCCACCTCGCTGTTGAGAATCTCGCACCCGTCACCAATGGCCGAAAATGGTCCGATGAAACTGTTGGTGACACGGGCACCCCGGCCGATGACCAACGGACCGCGCAGTATCGAGTTGCTCACCCGCGCCCCCTCTTCCACCACGACGCGACCATCGATGGAAGACGCGGCATCCACGTCACCATCGATGCGCGGTTCGATGCCTTCCAACAAGAGTCGGTTGGCTTCGAGCAAAGGCGTCAGCTTTCCGGTGTCGATCCACCAGCCGGTGAGCAATTCACAACGCACTCGCATGCCTTGATCCACCAACCATTGAATGGCATCGGTGATCTCCAATTCCCCACGCATCGATGGCGTGATGGCTCGCACGGCATCCTGAATGTTGCGATCGAACAAGTAGACGCCGACGAGCGCCAGATCCGACGCCGGGTCGGCGGGCTTCTCCACGAGTTTCGTGACGTGTCCATCGTCGTCGAGTTCGGCGATTCCGAAGCGATGCGGATCCGGGACACGCTTCAGCAGAATCTGCGCCGATGGCGGTTCGGTGCCGCGACGGGCTTCTTCGAAGGCATGGACGAAGGCGGCCAGATCCTGCTCGAGGAGATTGTCGCCGAGGTACATCACGAAATCGTCATCTCGAAGAAATTCCTGGGCGATGAGAACGCAGTGGGCCAGGCCCAGCGGTTCGTCCTGAGGAATGAAGGTGATCGAGGCTCCCCACTGACTGCCATCACCGAGGGCCGACATGACTTCGGCCCGCGTATCGCCGACGATGACACCGATGTCGGTGATGCCGGCCGAGACGATGGCTTCGATGCCATAGAAGAGAATCGGTTTGTTGGCCACCGGTACCAACTGCTTGGCACTGGTATGGGTGATCGGCCGCAGACGTGTTCCGGCACCGCCGGCCAGGATGAGGGCTTTCATGTGTGGAACCTCGGGACGTGTCGATCTACTGACCGGGCACAGTCTGCCACCGATCGTCTCGTGTGAAGGTCACTCGCCGGCAAAGGGTGGAGGTGCCGTTCCTGCCAGGAAGGCGATCAATTCGGTGGCGCTGCTCTCCAACTTCAGAACTGCTTTGTCCCCCACCATCTCGGGATAGACCGGTAAGGCAAAACGGTTGATCCCGCCCGATGCGATCGAACGGAGATACGAAGCAGTTTCGATGATGTCACTGGTCGGATCGGCCAACAATGACTCTGCGGTGGCATTGATCAGTCCTGCTGCCCGGAACGGATTCGCCGACACGTGGGCAACTGCCTTCGAGGCCGCAGCCTGCACGAAGGCTTGCTGGCGCTCGATGCGACCGAGATCGGCGCGGCCATCGACGTCCCACTCGCCATCACGGAACACTTCGTAGTAACGGCTGCGGGCATAGGCCAACGACTGAACGGCGTCCAGAGTGAAGCAACCGGCTTCGGGAATGTTGAGACCGGTGTTGATGTCACGGGTCGGATATTCGAAGCACAGTTCCACCCCGGAGATGGCGGACACGATCGCCTTGAACGAGTTGAAATTGACTTCGATGTAATGATGGATAGGAATACCGAGGCTGGACTGCACCGTGTCCACCAGAGTCGGCGCCCCGAAGGAATACGCAGCGTTGATGCGATTGGTTCCCTGACCGGGAATGTCGATCCAGAGATCACGTGGGATCGACATCAGTGAGATCGACGAGTCCCGGGTGTCGACGTGCATGATCATGATGGTGTCGCTCCGTCGACCAGATGTTTCGACGGTGTCGCCGATGCCGCCGTAGTCGGGACTGGTCGGATCCGCACCCTCGCGGGTGTCGCTGCCGACAAGGAGGTAGTTGAGGAAAGTCCCGTTTCTCGGTGTGAGGACGGAAGCGACCTCGGGGAGACGGGCGATGCTGTCGGCTCGATGAGTGGCCGAAACTGCCAAGCCGACCGCCGAGGCGATGGCCACCGCCACGGCCAACGACACTCCAGTGAGAAAAGGAGCAGATCGAGGTCGCGGTGATCGGTCCGGAGAATTTTCGGCGGCGTTTCCCGCAACATCCCCCTTCGACGTCATCACCCCGAAAACTTACGCTCCCCCGAACTCCCTTGGGCGCGATTTGGTGCCAAAACGCGTGCGTTTCCTCCCCAATGCAAACCTGTTCCTCCTTCGATCCAGTGGACGACGAGCAATGGGCATGAAAGTGACGCGAATTGGCACCATTCCGCGCCCAATGGTGGGGGTCAGCGGAGGTGGACGATGTCGCCGACGTCGAAGCGGTGTGTGATGGCACAGGCGTCCAACACCACCAAACGTCCATCCGTTTCGATTCCCACAACTCGTCCTTCCAGAACACCGCCTCCTGGCAACTCGATGCGCACGTCGCGGCCGAGAGTGGCCAGCCTTCGGCGATAACGCGCCGGGATCTCGATTTCGGACGCCAGCAGTTCTTCCAGTCGATCGAGCACCGCAAGAAGGACCTCGTCTCGCAAGTCCCGGATGTCCGAACCCGTCAGCGCCGAACCAGTCCCGCCGGCCATTGCTCGGGCCAGAGAGATCGCCCCGTCAGGGGCCCACCCGATATTCAGCCCCAGACCGACCACCACGAAGTCGGGGCCGACCCCACCCGCAGGACCTCCCGGAAAAGAGCCGGCGCTGGCCAGGATTCCGGCGACCTTACGACCATCGATCAACACGTCGTTCGGCCATTTCAGGTCCACCCGGATCGATCTCCCCCGTTCGGCAGCCACACCCTCACAGGCCTCGGCCGCTGCGATGGCCACGGCCTGGGTCAGATGGTGCGGAGATGTCGGGACGGTGCGAATGAGGATGCTCATGAGCAGATTCACCCCATGCGGGGCTTCCCAGGTGCGATCGAGCCGACCTCTCCCGGCGGTCTGATGATCGGCCACCAGCACCAACCCATGGGGGCCCTGCCGCAGGGCCGCTTCCATCAAGTCGGCATTGGTGCTTCCCGTGCTCTCCACCCATCGGATCGCCCACATGCCCCGCTGCGAATTCCGGTCCCCATGAGCAGAATCCGGGTCGGCCGACTCGTTTCCGGGTCCGATCGGGCCCACTCCGTGGCGGTCCGCAAAGGACGTTTCGGGAAGGTTCTCATCGTCCGGGGTAGCAATAGGGGTGTCCACCGGACCAACATTGTCACTTGTGCCCTCCAAACCGCTCACAAAGATCCTGATTGCCAACCGAGGTGAGATCGCCGTCCGGGTGATCCGCGCCGCTCGCGAGATGGGAATTGCCACTGTGGCGGTCTATTCCGAACTCGACAGAGAGGCCCTCCACGTTCGCCTGGCCGACGAGGCGTATGCCCTCGGGGGCCAAACGGCTGCCGAGAGCTACCTCAACACCGAGGCCATCCTCGATGCGATCAGGAAGAGTGGCGCCGATGGCGTTCATCCCGGCTACGGGTTTTTCAGCGAGAACGCCGAGTTCGCCGAGGCCATCACCAAGATGGGTGTGGCCTTCATCGGACCCCCGCCCGACGCCATTCGCGAGATGGGCGACAAGGTCTCGAGTCGCAAGGCCGCACTACGCGGCGGCGCTCCGATCGTCCCCGGCACGACCGAGTTCGTGACCTCTGCCGATGAGATCAAGAAGTTCGGTACCGAGTTCGGCTACCCGATCGCCATCAAGGCGGCCTTCGGTGGTGGTGGACGCGGCATGAAAGTCGTTCGCAGCGCCGACGAAGTGCAAGACGCCATGGACAGCGCCCAACGCGAGGCCAAGGCTTTCTTCGGACGCGACGAGATCTACGTCGAGAAGTACCTCACTTGGCCGCGCCACGTAGAAGTGCAGTTGGTCGGCGACCAGCACGGCAACTACGTGTGGGTCTCCACCCGCGACTGCTCGGCCCAGCGTCGTCATCAGAAGCTGGTGGAGGAAGCTCCGGCAGTGGCCATGGCCGACGGTGTGGAAGAAGCCATGGGCGAAGCGGCGGTGAAAGCGGCCAAGGCCGTCGGATACTTCAATGCCGGCACGGTCGAGTTCATCTACCAGGACGGTGAGTTCTACTTCTTGGAGATGAACACCCGCCTGCAGGTGGAGCACCCGGTCACCGAAGTGATCACCGGTATCGATCTCGTCGAATGGCAGATCCGCGTCGCCAGCGGAGAGAAGTTGCCGATGACGCAGAAGGAGGTCGCCGCTCGGCGCAATGGGCACGGCATCGAGATCCGCATCAACGCCGAAAACCCAGCCGGTGGCAAGTTCCTCCCCTCACCCGGGAAGATCACCAAGTTGGTGCCGTCCGACGGATTCGGGGTGCGTTTCGACTCCGGATACGAGAGTGGTGACGAGATCAGCCAGTACTACGACAACCTGGTCGGCAAGCTCATCGTGTGGGGCAAGGACCGCCCGACGGCGATCGCCCGCACCATTCGCGCCCTCGAGGAAATGGTGGTGGAGGGAGTCGCCACCACCATCCCGGCCGACATCGCCATCCTCAAGCACCCCGATTTCCAGGAGATGAAGCACTCCACCAAGTGGGTCGAAGAAGTTCTCGACCTTTCCGGCATCGGTGCCCCTGCTCCAACCAGTGGCGACGACGATGCCGAACCGCTGGTGCGCCGTACGACGACGGTCGAAGTCAACGGCAAGCGATTCAAGGTGTCGATGTGGGTTCCCGAACAGACGGCGGTGGCCGTGTCGAGTGGAGCCAAGGCCAAGAAGCCTGCCCGCTCGGCTGCCAGTGGCAGTGGTGGCGGCGCAGGCTCCGGTCAGGTGGCCGTTCCCATGCAGGGCACCATCGTGAAGGTTCTCGTCGAAGTCGGCCAGGAGGTCGAGGCTGGCCAGGCCGTCTGCGTCCTCGAAGCGATGAAGATGGAGAACCAGATCCTGGCCGAGAAATCCGGCAAGGTCGCCGAGATCAAGGTGAAGGCAGGTGACACCGTCGGCTCAGGCGATGTCGTCGTCGTCATCGCCTGACCGCCGATTCATGCACTGACGGCCCGACGTCAGCGCTTCACCACCACGGTCCCAGCAGCGGCATCGTGCAGGCCTTGTCGCATCGGATGGAAGAAGGCGCGGAGATAGACCACGATCGCCAGACCCGGTCCGACGAGACCTTCCCACCAGCCCGGCGTCGGGTGCC
>JBMTPW010000028.1:0-12314 GCA_049444115.1 Ilumatobacteraceae bacterium
GGCAATTCCCGAAACGGAAATCCCCGTGGGCGATGACCACACCTTGCTGGGAAGGAGTCCGTTCGGCCAGGCGACGGTGGACTTCATCGATGGCCGGCAACTCACGCGTCTTGGAGTTCTCCCATTGCGTACTCCAACGTTTCAGCTGCCGTTCGATGTATCCCCCGCGACGGGCCAGATCACCGAGACCGACGGCGTCGATATCGACGGCGTGCAGATCGGCGAGAACGTCGATGAGATGCTGCGAGGCCGCATGACGGAGAGCGGGATCGAGAAGGGTCGCCTTCTCGGCACTGTCGAGAACCACTCCATCCACGTAGGACATGACATAGAACGGTGCACCGTTCACGCTGTCGTCGGCACACAACCCGAGAGCCCGCGGCACCGGCACACCGGTGCGGCCCACGGCGGCGATGATGCGATGTTCGCGCGCCATGTCGTGAGCCGTGGCAAGAAGGTGTCCAAGAGGAGGACGGCGCAGTACGAAGCGCATCCCGCGGGCATCGGTCACCAGATACGTGAGATTCGACCGACCGCCGGCGATGAGATCGAACCGGAAGGGGGCCGATGCGCCATCGATGGACGACTGCAACCAGTCCGACACCCGCGGCCCGTCGATGCCCTGCACCGCTCCCGAATCGTTGGTGTGGTCACCGGCCATGAGCGTCGAATGGGCGATGGCTTGATCAACCAGGGCGCGTGGCCCCGACGACCTTGTTCCAGGACACGGCGGTCAGTCGGACATCGCGACCGACGCCCGGGGCGTCGATCATCATGCCATCACCCACGTAGATACCGACATGGGTGATCGGTGAGTAGAAGAACACCAGGTCCCCTGGTTCGAGATAGGCGAGAGGAACCTTGGGAGAGGACTGGAATTGGAGACGGGATTGATGTGGTAACGAGACACCCGCCTGGGCCCAGGACCATTTGGTCAAACCGGAGCAATCGAACGACACGCCCTCGATCGCGGTTGCGTAGCGATAGGAGACACCGATCTGACTGCGGGCCGCGGCGACGGCGATCGATCCGCGGGAACTACTCGGCGGGACAGTTCGTGGGTCGAACGCCGCTCGACTTTGTTGGGAGGTGACTTGAGCTGCCTGAGCCCTGGAGCGGGCCGCTGCTTCGGCTGCCCGGCGGGCACGTTCCTCGGCAATTTGCCTACCGAGTTCCTTTTCGGCGCGGGCCTTCAACTTGGTGTATTCGGCGATCTTCTCTTCGGCATTGGCTCGGTCGCTCACCAACCGCTCGGCCAATTCCCCGGCTCGCTTGCGATCCCGCTCCAATTTCTTCTGCAGGTCGTTGAGATCGGTGATGAGGGCATCGAGTTTGTCCGAATTGCCGAAAGCCACATTGAGAGCGATCTCGGTCAAGTACTGACGTTGCACCGACTCGTTCGGCCCTCCACCCGGCGAGAGCAACCCGGTGAGGCTTCCCGTGCGACCGCCTCCCACGAACGCTTCGATGGCCAGATCGGACATCTCGGCTTCCACGCTGCTGAGTTCGGCCTTCTTGGCCTCGATTTCGACCAGGGTGGCGGCGATCTCCTCGTCGAGCCGGGCCTTGTCGTCCTCGGTGCTGCGAAGTTGTTCGCTCAGCCGATCGACCTCGGCCTCGGCGGCCTCCAACTGATCCACGATCTGCTGGACCTTGCGCCGGGCCGACTCCACCGATCCAGCCTGCACCGGCTGCGAAATCGAGCCCGTCAACCCGGAGAAAAGCACTCCGACCGCCAATGCCGTGGCCATTCCCAGGGCATCCAGGCGGCGGCGACGATGGAAGGGGGCGCCGGACATGTCCTTGGAAGGCTAGTCAAATCGGGAGCGGGAGAGTGCTCGCGCTTCCCCCCCAACCGAAAACTCCTGAACCTGGGCCCGCGCACGGGTCATTCCCACTCGATGGTTCCGGGCGGTTTGGAGGTGATGTCATAGGCGACCCGATTGACCCCTGGCACTTCTCCGATGATGCGGCTGGCCATCCGGTCCAAAAGGTCGTGGGGCAACCGGGCCCAATCAGCGGTCATGGCATCCTCGCTGGTCACGGAGCGAATGATGACGGGATACCCATAGGTTCGCTAATCTCCCATGACCCCGACCGAGCGGATGTCCGGAAGGACGGCGAAGGCCTGCCAGATCTCTCGCTCGAGACCGGCATCGTGGATCTCGGCCCGAACGATGGCATCGGCCTCTTGCAGGGTCGCTACTTTCTCCCGCGTGACCTCCCCGATGATGCGCACACCCAAACCGGGGCCCGGAAACGGCTGGCGCCAGACGATTTCATCGGGCAAACCCAACTCGGTGCCCAGTCGCCGAACCTCGTCCTTGAAGAGCGAGCGCAAAGGTTCGACCAACTGCAGGGTCATGTCCTCGGGCAGTCCGCCGACGTTGTGATGACTCTTGATCACCGCCGCCGATCCATCGCTTCCACCACTTTCGATGACATCGGGATAGAGGGTCCCCTGCACCAAGAATTCGGCATCGGTGACACCACCGGTATGACGCTCGAAGATGCGCACGAACAGTTCACCGATGGCCTTTCGTTTCGACTCCGGTTCGGTGAGACCCCGGAGCCGATCGAAGAATTGATCACCGGCGTCGACGTGGATCAATTCGATACCGAGATTCCGCCGGAAGGTCTCCACCACCTGAGTACTCTCACCTTTGCGCATCAAGCCGGTGTCCACGTAGACGCACGTGAGTTGCGAGCCGATGGCTCGGTGCACCAGCGCCGCGGCGACACTGGAGTCGACACCACCCGACAATCCGCAGATGACTCTCTTCGACCCGACTCTGGTCCGCACCGCCGCGATCTGCTCGTCGAGGATGGAGCCCATGTTCCAGGAGTCGTCACATCCGGCCAGTCGATGCAGGAAGTTCTCCAGGACCGCATTGCCATACGGTGTGTGCACGACTTCAGGATGGAACTGCACTCCCCAGATACGACGCTGCGGATTCTCGAGAACCGCCACCGGTGCCTCCGGAGTGCTGGCCGTGGCCACGAACCCGTCGGGGACGCGGGTGATGGCATCGAAATGGCTCATCCAGACCGTTTGTTCCATCGGCATGACCGGGGTCAAGAGAGATGAGGCGACGCCCTCGATCCGACGCATCGGTGTGCGGCCGTACTCGCCGCGTTCACCACGCGACACCAGACCGCCAAGTTGCTGGGCGATGAGCTGCGCGCCGTAACAGATGCCGAGAATCGGGATACCCAGCTCGTACAACGCCGGATCGAGTTGCGGTGCGCCCTCGACATGAACGCTCTTCGGGCCACCGGACAAGATGATCGCCTGGGCGCCCACGACATCCGACGCCCGCACCGTGTGGGGAACGATTTCGGAATAGACACGGTGTTCACGCACCCGACGGGCGATCAATTGGGCGTACTGGGCTCCGAAATCGATCACCAGAACGGTTTGGCGCGCGGACACGAGCCGATCGTAGTCCTGTGACCTGTGTACCGCCGATACGACTCCTGCGCGTCCCTTGCGAAGTGACACGATGCATACATGGCTCGTGCGCTCCCCGTCGTCCTGGCGACATCACTCGTCTTGTCGTTCGGCGCGCCGCTTGCGGCCTCCACTCCCCCGGCCAACCCGGAGGTTCCCACGACCAATGAATTCATGGATCTCGAACGGGACCTCAGCGAATGCATCAGTTCCAATCCCCTGCCTGGTTGCGGACGTGAACCGACCAGTTCCGGGGATCGTGGCGGGTGGCAGCAATTGCTCCTGTTCGGAATCATGATCGGCGGAATCGCCATCATCTTCTTGCGCATCACCCGCGCCATACGAGCCCGGGATCGTTCACTCAGCCCATCGAACGACGTTCCGTCGACGGCATCGGAGGAGATGCGTTCCTAACTGGCTCGCACCAGACGCCCGGGCCGGGCTCCAGTGGGAGACCCATCGGCGAAGGTCTGCACGCCCCTGACGAACGTGGCCCGGTATCCGTCCACTCGTTGCACCAACCGCCGTCCGTTGGCAGGCAGGTCGTAGACCATCTCCGGCTCGTGCAGTCGCAGTGCGGCGAGGTCGATGAGATTGAAGTCGGCACGCTTGCCCAGTTCGATGCTGCCGCGATCATTCAGGCCATAGACCGAGGCCGTGCGTTGCGTCTGCAGGTGAACGGCGTCTTCGAGCGAGATGCGCTCGCCACGCCGGCGATCTCGAACCCAATGCGTGAGCAGATAACTCGGCATGGATGCGTCACAGATCAGTCCGCAGTGAGCTCCCCCATCGGACAGTCCGAGGACGGTCGACGGATGAGTCATCAATTCGCGGATGGCATCATGATTGTGTTCGGCGTAACTCGCGAGAGGGACGAATATCAGAGCCTCGCCGTCCCGTTCCAACATCCAATCGAGCATCACTTCTTCGGGTCGGCATCCGCGTCGGGCCGCTTCGGCCTTGGCACTCGACTCGTACGGCGGTTCGTAATCCGGCGGGTCGCCCAGAGGGAACATCTGCTCCCATCGGGTCATGAGCGACAGAGCGATGCGCTTGTCGGTGCTCGGACCCTCTTCCACGAGTTGCCGGCGAATGGCCGGATCGCGCAGCGCCGCGATTCTCTCGGCGAAGGGACGATTCAGCAGGGACCGGTACGTCGGATGGGTCACGAAGGGATGCAAGGACGACCGGAAACCGAAGAGCATTCCGGTGGGTCGATTGCTCACCTGCGGGACGACGCGTAGACCCTCCATCTGAAGTTGCGACGCTTGCTCCAACGCGCCGCGGTACCCCTGCGGTTGACCCGGATTCTGCGCCAGGGCGTAGGTCACGGTGGCCCCGGTACGGCGGGCGACTTCACCCAACCATCCGTCAGCGGCCTCGTTCGGACCGTCGTCGCCCACCATTTCCACGACCCGATGACCGACGCGAGCGATGGCCTCACAAATCGCCAGGAGTTCGTCGGGAACGGCATTCGTGCCGGGAACCAGCCCGTGTTTGGAACGGTGCAGTATGGTGCGCGACGTCGAGAAACCCACGGCCCCGGCCCGTAGTCCCTCTTCTGCCAGACGGGCCATGGCGGCGATTTCCTCCACGGTCGGATCCTCGTGCGCGCGTTCACCCATGACGTAGGCGCGCAATGCGGCGTGGGGAACCTGCGCAGCCACGTCGAGAACGCGCGGCATGGAATCCACCGCGTCCAGGTACTCCGGAAAACTCTCCCAGGTCCATGCGATACCTTCGCTGAGAGCAGTGCCGGGGATGTCTTCCACACCTTCCATCAATTCGATGAGGAATTGCTCCGAACCCGGCCGAACCGGAGCGAAGCCGACACCGCAATTTCCCATGACCAACGTGGTCACACCGTGCCACGAACTGGGGGTGACGTCGGGATCCCAGGTCACCTGACCGTCGTAGTGGGTGTGGATGTCGACCCAGCCTGGAGTCATCAAGAGGCCCTGGGCATCGACCTCCTGGTCGGCACGAGCGTTCAAGACTCCATCACCGGATGCGATGGCGACGATCCGACCATCGTGGATGCCCACATCGGCGACGCGCGCCGGGGCGCGGGTCCCGTCCACCAACGTGGCTCGGCGAACGATCAGGTCGTAGACCGGGTATTCGGAAGTCGTGATTTCGGATGCCGAAGCATCGATCGACGACAACGACGGATTTGCGCTCATGAGCGGATCCTAATGAGGCTCTTGCAACGGACCGGCCGTCGGACGTCGGTCACCGTCCGAAAAAGCGGGGCCGACGACGTTCACGAAAGGCCCGGCGACCCTCGACGGCATCATCGCTGGCCCATGCCGCCAGACGGGCGGCCTCCACTGCGTCGACCGATTCGCCACGTCGATGGGCCAACGCCAGTTTGTGGGCCCGGACCGACAGTGGCGCCAAAGCCGAGAGGTGCATGGCCCACTCCTGAGCCGCCACTCGAATTCCACCGGCGGGTGCGAGACGATGCACGAAGCCCCCGAGCATCGAATCGGCTCGCAACGCCTCTCCGGTCAGGAGCACGACCCGGGCCGTACCCCAACCGGCTTCCTGCCCGATGCGCTCGACCGTCCATGCATCGACCGCCAGCCCGAGTTTGACCGCGGGAACTCCAATGGGACTCTCGGCAGTCGCCATTCGCAGATCGCATGCTGCGGCCAACTGCATTCCAGCACCGAGAGCCGGTCCTTCGATCGCTGCCATCGTGAGACAGGGAAGCGCGGCGAGTTCAGCCAGCACCGATGAAAGAGTCTCGGTGAATTCCCCCAGTTCGACCCCCTCGAGATCGGCACCACTACAAAAGGCCGATCCAGCACCGAGGAGGACCATCACTCGACTCTCGCGACGTTTCACGTCGGCCAGGACCGCGGACAGCGCACGCAGCATGGTCAGGTCCACTGCATTGCGTTTGTCCGGGCGATCGAGAACGACCACAACGCACGCGTCCTCCAACCATTCCACCGAAAGCGACATGGATCCCACGGTAGCGGTCCAACTTTTCCTCGGCCGTGCCGGTCTGCGAAGGTGTCACCGTGGACGTTCGAGCCGATGATCAGGGTCCACGGACCACGGGTCCGAAAGCTCGTGATCTCGATGATCCGGTCCGTCGGCGGCGGCGAGTGATCGCCGTTTGGACTCGTCGAGCCAATCGAGCGGGCTACCTCTTCTTCGGTGTGGCGATCGTCGTGTTCGTGGTCGCCCTGGCCACCGAATTCACCGGTGCGATGGCGACCCTCGTGACCGCCTCGATGATCGTCGGATCGATCCTGCTCGCCCCGGCGATCGTGCTCGGATACGCGGTCAAAGCCGCCGAGAAGGAAGACCGCGGTCCCCACGGCTCCGCACGGAGACATTGACGATTCATGATCACCGTCACTGGGATACGGTGAATCGCCATGTCGATTCGACTGCCTGCCGCCGCCCGCAGGGAACAACTCCTCGAAGCCGCGATGAACGTATTTGCCGAGAAGGGCTACCACGAAACATCGATGAACGATGTGGCCCTCGCCGCCGGCGTCACCAAACCGGTCCTCTACCAACACTTCGACTCCAAGCGGGACCTCTATCTGGCACTCATCGACGAAGCCGGATCACGGCTCATGGCGGCCATCACTGCGCCGCGGATCATTGCCAGCAATGGACGGCTACGTACCGAGCTGGGCTTTCGGGCCTACTTCGAATGGGTTCGCAACGACAATGCCGCCTTCACCCTTCTCTTCGGCGGCGGATCACGGCGTGAGGCCGAGTTCAGTGAGGCAGTCGAACGTTTCACCTCGCAGGTGGCCGACGCCATCGAGCCATTGATCACCGCCGATATCGACACCGAACATCGACGCACATTGGCGCATGCCATCGTGGGACTGGCCGAAGGCGTGTCGCGACGACTCATTCGCCAAGGCGGTGAATTCGACGCCACGGCCATCGCCAAACAGGTGAGTGATCTGGCCTGGGCCGGACTCCGGGCCGCCCAGCGTTCCTGACTTTCCTCGTCGGTCAGCGTCGGCGGAGAATCCTCAAACTGCCCACGTGGCCGACTTCGTCGAATCGTCCGCTCTCGATGGCCGGCAGATAGATCTCTTCATAGGGTGCCTGTCCACCCTCGTCGGGTTCGGCGAAGACATCGTGGATGGCCAGTGTTCCACCGGGGATGACGTGACCCGCCCAACCGTGATAGTCGCGCCGCGCCACTTCGCGTCCATGACCTCCATCGATGAACACGAAGGCCAGCGGAGTGGTCCAGTGGTGCGCCACCACCGGGGACTCTCCGACCACGGCGACAACATGCGGCTCGAGACCGGCGTGCTGGATGGTGCGCCGAAAGGTGGGCAGAGTGTCCATCTTGCCGACCTCCGGATCCACGAGGGTTGGGTCGTGCCACTCCCATCCCTGTTGGTTCTCCTCGGAACCACGGTGGTGGTCGACGGCGAACAGGATGGTGCCGCAGTGGCGGGCTGCGGCGCCGAGCCAGATCGTGGACCGACCGCATTACGACCCCCCTTCGAGGAAGGGCAGCCCGGGGGGCGCCGCACCAGCGGCGAGGGCCGCGTCATGGAGCGCGTCACCTTCGTCCTCGGGCATGAATCCTTTGGCCGCCAGGGCGTGGCGTCGCAGATCGGGGGTCAGAGCCACGACGCGCGATCGGTCACCAGCCGTCCCAATGCAGAATCGAATCGGGGGACGGGCGCGCCGCTGGTTTGAAATCGGTGCCCTTGGTGAATGCCAACGGCGTCAGGCAAACCTGTTGCACGGTATCGAACGGGATTCCGAGGATCTCGGCAACCTGCTGTTCCATCATCAGGTGCACAGTGGTCCACGAAGTTCCAAGACCCCGGGCTCGAGCCGCCAACATGAAACTCCACATGGCCGGAAGGACGTTGCCCATCACCGAGGAGACCATCATGCCCATCCCTCCGGTGGCGTCGGTCCGCATCCCCATGTTGCAGGCGATGACCAGGGCCGGAGCCCGTCCCATGTTCTCACCGAGGAAGTCCGCCGAATCCGCCGAACGCTGCTGCTGAGCATTGGCCACCGCGTCACCCTTGTCGATCGAACGAATGTAGACACCGTCCATCTGCTGATACATGCCGTAGCACTGCCGATAGATCTCTCCGATGGCGGCCTTCTTGGCCGGGTCCCGCACCACCACGAACTGCATGGTCATGTTGTTGGAGCCGGAGGGAGACTGCATCGCCATCGCCACGCACTCGCGCACCAACTCGTCGGGAACCGGGCGATCGAAGTCGAGCCGCTTGCGCACGGCGCGGGTGGTCGAGAGCAACTGGTCGGGATTCAGAGGAAGGAGAGCCACGACCGGACCCTAGTAAAGACCGGCCGGTCATGTGGCAGGATGAGCGGGTGTCTACCGCTCTCGACGACCTGATTTCCTTGCTGGATCTGGAAGCCATCGAGGTGAACATCTTCCGCGGACGGTCGCCCCAGGAGAATCGGCAGCGGGTCTTCGGCGGCCAGGTGGCCGGCCAGGCTCTGGTGGCAGCCTCGCGAACCGTCGATGACCGCGACCGTCGGGTCCATTCGCTGCATGCCTACTTCTTGCGGCCCGGGGATCCCACCTCACCGATCCTCTACGACGTCGACCGCATCCGCGACGGCAGAAGCTTCTCCACCCGCCGAGTGGTGGCCATCCAGCACGGCCAGGCGATCTTCAACCTGCAGGCCAGTTTCCACGCACCCGAAGAGGGATTCGATCATCAGGTTCCGATGCCCGAAGTGCCGTTGGCTGATTCGCTTCCGGATTTCAAGACTCGGATGGCGCCGCACAAGCACCTTCTCGGCGACTGGTACGAACGACCACGACCCATCGACATCCGCTACGTGGAAGGCGACCCAATGTCCCGGTCGCGTACACCGACGGTGAGCCAACGAGTCTGGTTGCGGGCAGACGGCACGCTTCCCGACGACCCGACCCTGCACGCCTGCATCGTCACCTACGCCAGTGACATGACCCTGCTCGATACCACTGTCCTTCCCCACGGCCTGAACTGGACCGACAGTGGCCTGCAGATGGCCAGCCTCGATCACGCCATGTGGTTCCATCGTTCGTTCCGAGCCGACGAATGGCTGCTCTACGACCAGATGACTCCGACGACGTCCGGCGCCCGTGGCTTGGCAACCGGTTCCATTTACACACGGAGCGGAAATCTGGCCATCACCGTGGTGCAAGAGGGACTCATTCGTCGCGAGCGCCAGTGATTCGCCGCTCCTGGAGTGATCCGACCATGCGAATCTTCCGTCACCTGACAGTCATGGCGACTTTCGGTCTTGCGTTATCGGCTTGTTCGAACTCGGAGGATTCAGCACCGACGAATTCGCCGGTCGTCACGGCATCACCGGACGTCACCGGTACTCCCACGAACAGCGAGCCCGCCGGTGATCCGTTCCTTTCCGCCACTCTCGGCGAACCGATGGACGGATTCGACGCTCCGGTGGATCTGGCCGTTCGTCCCGGAGAGCCGCCCCTCGCCTACGTGGTCGAACAAGGAGGAACCATTCGCGAAATGTTGGCCGACGGTGCACCAGGCCGTCTGCTCGCCGACCTCAGCGAATCCACCCGAGCCAACGGTGAACAAGGACTTCTCGGGCTGGTCTTCGATGCCACCGGTGACAGGGCTTTCGTGAACTACACCGATCGCCAAGGTGACACCACGGTGGAACGCTTCACCGTCGCCGACGATGGAACCTTCGACATCTCCTCGCGTCGCGTGATCTACACCCTGGCCCAGCCCTATGCCAACCACAACGGTGGCGAACTCTTGTTGGCACCCGATGGGGTCTCGCTGTTGGTGTTCACCGGGGATGGCGGATCGGCCAACGATCCCGAACGACATGCCCTCGATCCGCAAAGCGAGCTGGGCAAAATAGTCCGCCTCGACATCTCACAGGACGATCCCCTACCCGAGATTTGGGCCTCGGGTCTGCGCAATCCGTGGCGCGCCGCATACGACGCCGAGACCGACGATCTCTGGGTCGCCGATGTCGGACAGAATCTCTGGGAGGAGATCAACGTCGTGCCCTTGGCCGAGGTGCGCGGCACCAGTTTCGGCTGGAGTGCACTCGAGGGAACCGCTCCGTTCAACGACGACCAGGCACCAGCCCATGCCGCGGCCGTTGCGGTCGATCCGATCCACACCTACCCGCACGACGACGAGGACTGTTCCATCTCGGGAGGGTTCGTCTATCGCGGTGACGGCATCCCCCACGTCGGCACCTGGTACCTCTTCGCCGACTTCTGCAGCGGACGGATCCAGGCCCTGTGCGTCGACACCGACAAGAAAGTGTGCGGCGTGACCACCTTGGGGACCGCTCCCAAACCCGTGGGCATCCTGCCCGACGGCCTCGGCCTCCCATGGATCCTGTCACTCGACGGACAATTGATTCCGATCGTCTCTGCGGCCTGACGCAACCTCGCAGCAAGGTCTGGAGTCGTCGGCGGGTTCACCGTCCAATGAAGCGGGGCGGACGTTTCTCGAGAAACGATCGCACACCTTCACGGTGATCTTCGGTGGCGAACAACTCACCGAGAGTTTCCGAAACCCAACGTCCGAGCTCCGCCCAATCGGGATCCGTGGCTCGTCGCAGTCCCTCTTTCAGACGCCGCACCGCCAAGGGAGGATTGGCCGCGATTCGACCGGCCACGTCCATGGCCTCGTTCATGAGTTCATCATGTGGAACGACCCGGGACACCAGACCGATCCGAAGCGCCGTCTCGGCGTCGATGATGTCGCCGGTGAAGAGCAACTCTGCCGCGCGTTCACGTCCCACCAATTGCGCCAGACGGCCGATTCCTGGCGCGTCGCTGACCAAACCACGCAGAACGAAGAGTTCCCCGAACCGGGCGCGCTGACTGGCCACGCGGATGTCGGCCATCAGACACAGTTCCATCCCCCAGCCCACGGCCGCTCCGTTGACTGCGGCGACGACGGGCACATCGGTGTACAGGAGTGCCTCGGCCGCCGGAGTGAGCCGAGCCCGTCGCTCCGTTCCCGACAGGATCGGGGCTCCGCCTTCCGCTCCACCTCCCATGACCTGACGCACATCATCACCACTGCAAAAGACCGGATCCGCGGCCGTGATCACCAGACACCGCAAACCCGACGGGCCGGCCTCGCGCACGATCCGCTCGAGGTCGGCGTACATCGCGTGGGTGAGCGCATTGCGCGCGTCTGGCCGGTTCAATGTGACGACTCCGATCTCGACACCCTCGGCGGGACGGGATATCGCGAAGTCGATATCGGACATCAGCGGCGCTGGCCCATGAACATCCGTTTGAGGGCATCGTAGTTCTCGATACAGTGCCCAGCCCCGAGAACCACGGCTTCGAGCGGCATGTTGGACATGCGCACTGGAACCTGTGTCTCGCGTTCGATCCGTTCGGCCAATCCGCGCAGTAGTCCCCCGCCGCCGACCAGATACATCCCGCGAACCAGGAAGTCCTGGGCAAGTTCGGCCGGAGCCTTGGCCAGACAGCGCACGACCGACTGCACGATCTGCGAGACCACGTCGTCGATGGCGTAGCGAATTTCTTCCGGAGTGAGGACCACCGTCTTGGGAAGACCCATCATCAGATCCCGGCCGCTCACCTCGGCTTCCACTTCGTCTTCGGTCACCGCCGCCGAACCGATGGCCACCTTGATTTCCTCCGCCGTGCGCTCACCCACGGCGATCCCGTGCTCGCGCCGGACATAGTTCTGGATGGCATTGTCGATGTCGAAACTGCCGACGCGCACCGCCTCGAGTGCCACGATGCCACCGAGACTGATCACTGCGGTCTCGCTGGTTCCACCACCGATGTCGATGACCATGTTGCCGACCGGTTCATCGATGGGAAGCTGTGCGGCGCAGGCCGCGG
>JBMTPW010000029.1:0-11693 GCA_049444115.1 Ilumatobacteraceae bacterium
CTTCGCGCAACGGTTCGGTGATCTCGCCGTTCTCGATGAGATACGCCTCGGTCATCCCGAAGACGAAGTCACCGGTCGCCGTGTTCACGCTGCCACCACCGAGGTGGGCCACGTAGACGCCCTGTGCAGTGTCCTTGATGATGTCAGCGGGCTCCTCGGTGCCGTTCAACACATATGTATTGGTCATTCGCACCATCGGTAGATCCTGATACGACTGTCGACGCCCGTTTCCACTGGGCGCCCGGCCTTCATTGCGGGAACGCAAGTAATCCCACATGTAGTCGGTGAGCACCCCGTTCTCGATCAGGACGTTGTACTGAGTCGGGTGACCCTCGTCATCGATGGCGATCGCCCCCCATTCATGGGTCATGGTGCCGTCGTCCACCAAGGTGACCAACGGGGACGCCACCAACTCGCCGACCTTGCCTTTGTAGACACTCGCCCCTTTGGACACCAGATCCGCTTCCAGGCCGTGCCCGCAGGCCTCGTGGAACAGGACTCCACCACTCCCGGCCTTGATCACTACCGGCATCGAACCCGAAGGTGCCGGTCGGGCCTTCAATTTCGTGAGGGCTCGCTGGGCGGCGGTTCGGGCGATGTCTTCCACCTTCACCGTGTCGAAGAGTTCGAAGCCCATCGTGTGCCCGACGGAATCGAAACCGGTCTGCATTCCGGTGTCGCCGTTGGCCACTGCACTGACGCGCAACAGGGTGCGCACGCGCTCGTCCTGGGCCAGCAATCCGTCGCTGTTGGCGATGAGAACCCGGGTACGTCCGTCGGAGTAGCCCGCGGACACCTGCGTGATGGCTCCACCGGTGGAACGCGCCGCATCGTCGACCCGCCGCAGCAATTCGACCTTCTTGGCCTTGCCGATGGAGGACGGATCGATTCGTACCGGGCTGACGATGCGCTGCGGTTCGGCGGTGAGCGCCACCACCTGCACCCCCCCGGTGCCCCGACTGGCCGCCTCGGCCGCCGCCCGAGCAGCCGCCCGCAAACCGGTCTCGGACAGGTCTGCGGTGTGGGCGAACCCGGTGGTGTCACCTTTGATCACCCGAATTCCAGCACCGCGACTACGACCGGTGGACAACTGCTCGATGCGACCGTCGTCGAGGCCGACGCCGGTTCCCCGCCAATCCGAGGCGAAGATCTCGGCGAAATCGGCTCCAGTGGTGAGAGCGGTGGCCAGGACGCGTTCCAAGATGTCGTTGTCGATCACCTGGCCAGCCTACAGAGCCTCCTGAAACCGATGCCGACGGTGCCGACAGGAGCCGCACCGGCGCTTCATCAGGAAATGAATAGATTGAGTGGCGTGGAGGGCACGACGGACACAACGACCACCACTGGGGTTGCCGGTGCCATCGTCCATGATTCCCCTTCGACACCGACGCGCGTCCATCGCACGCATTGGTGGAAAGAAGCACTCATCATGGGGGTCTTCTACGTCGTCTATTCCTGGAGCCGCAACCAGTTCGGTTCGGCCAGATTGGCTGCCGACGGCGTTCCGGAACAGGCGTTCCACAACGCCGAACTGTTGATCCGCATTCAGAAGTCCATCGGTCTCTTCCACGAGGAATCCATTCAGGATTGGTTCCTGCCGTATCACGGTTTCATCCAGTTCTGGAACACTTTCTATGGAACTGCGCATTTCGTGGTGACTCTGGTGGTTTTCTGGATTCTCTTCTTGAAGCGCAAGCATGTGTTCCCACAGTGGCGCAACACCCTGGCCATCACCACTGCTCTTGGCATCGTCGGATTCTCCCTGTTTCCGGTGATGCCGCCCCGGCTTCTCGACGCCCCGTGTCCTCGCCAGGAGGCGGGCAGTTACGGCGGACAATGCATCGAGAGTTCGTTGCGGGACGCCGGCGCCGATGGCATCCGAGGAACCGAGGACGATCGGACCTTCGGGTTCGTCGACACCCTGCCCGTGTACGGAGCAGGCTTGTGGACCTTCGACTCCAAGGCCATGAAGTCCATTTCGAACCAATACGCCGCCATGCCGAGCATGCACATCGGCTGGAGCAGTTGGTGCGCATTCGCCATGTGGCCACTGCTGCGCAAACGCTGGACCAAAGCGGCCATGCTGCTCTACCCGGGCATGACGCTCTTCTGCATCGTGGTGACCGGAAACCACTACTGGATCGACGGTATCGGTGGTCAAGTCGTGCTCGCCATCGGGGCGTATTTCGGATGGGAACTCCATCGGCGCAACCAAGCCCGCCTGGACCGAAAGTTCCAACGTCGACTTGCAGCCGGCACCGCCTGACCGATCGGTCCCCGGCACCACGTCCTACCTCGACAGCCTTTGACCGGCGTCACGCCCGTCGGCCACGCCCGATTCCCCCGCTGAGGACACCGCCGATAGCGTTCCAGGAACCATGAATCTCGAGTCCCTCCACGAGCCCGGTGATCTGAAGCGGCTTTCGGTGGCCGAGGTGGAAGAACTCGCCGGGGAGATCCGGGATTTCATCGTCCATGCAGTGGCCTCCAACAGCGGTCATCTCGGTTCGAATCTCGGGGCCGTCGAACTGACCCTGGCCCTGCATCGGGTCTTCGATTCTCCGACCGACGCCATCTTGTGGGACACCGGACATCAGGCCTATGTCCACAAGATCGTCACCGGACGCGCCACCGGGTTCGAGCATCTGCGTCAGGCCGGCGGCCTGTCCGGGTATCCGAGTCGCGAAGAGAGCGAACACGATTTCATCGAGAACAGCCACGCGTCGACCGTTCTTTCCTATGCCTACGGTCTGGCGATCGCCCGCGACCAGGGTCGCAACGATCACCGACACATCGTGGCCGTCATCGGTGATGGCTCCATGACCGGGGGCATGGCGTACGAGGCCCTCAACAATCTCGGTCACTCCAGGACCAAGGTCATCATCGTTCTCAATGACAACGGACGCAGTTATGCCCCGACCATTTCCAACCTCACCCAGCAATCGGCGGTGATCTCGGCACAGGACAAGACCCCCCTGCCGGACCGCATCACCGAGAAGTTGTCGGCCAGCCTGACCCGGATCCGCATGAACCCGCTCTATGTGCATCGGCAGCGACGCATCGAAGCGTGGTTGCAGAACCTGCCCGTCGTCGGCCAACAAGCCGAGAAGGGAATGGAGGCGGTCAAGGCCGCAGTACGCGAGTTCTTGCAACCACCCTCGTTCTTCGAAGCACTCGGCGTGCGCTACATCGGGCCCATCGACGGTCACGATGTGCGAGCCGTCGAGGAGGCTTTGCGCAACGCCGAAGATCTCTCCGCCGAAGGACCGATCGTCGTGCACGTTCTGACTCAGAAGGGCAAGGGCTATCCACCGGCCGAGGACGACGACGAAAAGCATCTGCACGACGCTCCGGTGTTCGATCCCGCGGTCGGTCCACCCAAGGCCGTGCCGACCGGTTACACCCAAGCCTTCGCCGATGTCATCGTCAAAGAGGCCGAAGTCGACGAACGTCTGGTGGCCATCACCGCCGCCATGCCCGGACCGACCGGGCTCCTTCCCTTCCAGGCCCGCTATCCCGACCGATTCTTCGACGTCGGTATCGCCGAACAACATGCCGTCACCGGTGCCGCCGGTATGGCCATGGGCGGACTCCGTCCGGTGGTGGCCCTGTACTCGACGTTCTTGTCACGGGCCTGGGACCAAGTCGTCTACGACGTGGCCCTGCATCGACTTCCGGTGCTGTTCTGTTTGGATCGCGCCGGTATCACCGGGGACGATGGCCCCAGTCATCACGGGATCTATGACCTGGCTCTGCTCTCCAAGATTCCCGGAATGCGGGTTCTCGCTCCTTCGAGCGCCCAGGAACTCCAGCAAATGTTCCACGATGCTCTTGAACTGCTGGATGCCGGCCCGGTGGTCATCCGCTATCCGAAGGGTGCCGCCCGGCAGGTCGACAACGATGACGTGGGTTCGGGACTCGCGGCGCGCAAGCTTCGCAGCGGAGACGGTGACGTGGCCATCCTGGCGGTTGGCAAGATGGTGGGAGCGGCCCTGAATGCGGCCACCGAGCTCGCCGAACGTGGCGTGTCGGTCACGGTATGGGATGTGCGGTCGTGCGCTCCCTTGGACGCGGACATGATCGAGGACGCAGCGCGTCATTCGACGGTCGTGACCATCGAAGACGGAATCCGCGAAGGTGGGATCGGCATGTCGATGGGTGCGGCGATCCACGCCATCGACGATCGTTGTCACGTCACGATTCTCGGCGTGCCGACGAAGTTCTTGCCTCATGCCAAACCCGATCGTCTGCTGACTCAGATCGGTCTCGATGCTGCGGGCATCGTGGCCGCCGTCGAAGCAACCCACCGAACGTGATCGACCTCGGCGCCGAACTGGACCTGGCCCGACTCCTGGCCGACCGAGCCGATGCCGTCACGCTGCCACCATTCGCGGACAAGACGTTCACCACCGCTCGCAAACACGATCGCACCGAGGTCACCGAAGTCGACCGCAATACCGAGAGTTTGCTCATCGAGTCGCTCGCCAGCGAACGTCCCCACCATGCGGTCTTTGGTGAAGAACACGGCGAACGCGGCCGACCGGATTCCGAATGGACCTGGGTTCTCGATCCCATCGACGGCACCTCCAATTTCACGCGCGGCGTGCCGGTGTGGGCCACGTTGATCGCTCTCGTGCACATCGACCTTGGTCCGGTGGTCGGTGTCGTATCGGCCCCCGCTCTCGCTCGCCGCTGGTGGGCGGCTCGCGGACTTGGCGCGTTCGCCGATGGACGGCGCATCGCCGTGTCGGATGTGACCGACCTGGCCGACGCGCAGATGAGCCTCACCTTCAATGACGAATGGGACCGCGCCGGACTCACCGGTGCCCTGGTGGACCTGCAACGCCGGGCCTATCGAACTCGTGGTTTCGGCGACTTCTGGCAACACATGCTGGTGGCCGAGGGTGCCATCGATGTGGCCGTGGACGCGATCGGTCTCGGTGCGTACGACAACGCAGCCGTGCAGATCGTCGTGGAAGAAGCCGGCGGTCGCCATACCGACCGTTTCGGGGTTCGAGACTTCCGCCAGAACTCGGCCATTTCCTCCAATGGCCTGCTCCATACTTCGGTGATCGAGGCCTTGCGTCCCTAATCTGGGTTCATGTCGGATCTGGTCATCACCGGGGCCACCCTGGTGGACGGCTCCGGAGCACCGGCGCGTTCTGCCGACATCATCGTCTCGGATGGGCTGATCACCGAGGTGACCGACGCCGGTTGCGCCTCGACGATCGCAGCCCGCCGGGTGATCGATGCCGACGGCGCGTTGGTCACACCGGGATTCGTGGACGTGCACACCCATTACGACGCCCAGGTCTCATGGGACCCGTATCTCACACCCAGTTCCTGGCACGGCGTCACCACTGCGGTCATGGGCAATTGCGGTGTCGGTTTCGCTCCGGCTCGACCGGACCGACACGAGTGGCTCATCGAACTGATGGAGGGTGTCGAGGACATTCCGGGATCGGCAATGACCGACGGCATCGACTGGCAGTGGGAGAGTTTCCCGGACTACCTCGCCGCCATCGACCGTCGCCGCTATGTCCTCGACATCGGAACTCAGATCGCTCATGGTCCGCTGCGCGCCTACGTGATGGGTCAGCGCGGTGCCGACAACGAACCGGCCACGCCCGATGATCGCCGGCAGATGGCCACTCTCGTGGAGGAAGCCTTGCGGGCCGGCGCTCTCGGATTCTCCACCAGCCGCACACCCTTGCATCGGTCCAAGAGTGGCGAACTCGTTCCCGGCACCATGGTCGCGGCCGACGAGTTGTACTCCATCGCCGATGCCATGGCCCGTGCCGGTCACGGCAATTTCCAGTTCTCTCCCGAGCACGTGCGCGTCCCCGTCGACGAATGGCCGTGGATGGTGGAGTTGGCCCGCCGAACCGGTCGCCCGGTGAGCGTGAATCTGAATCAGACCGACCAGGCTCCGGACCTCTGGCGGGACGTCCTGAACCGACTCGATCGAGCCCGGGCGCAGAACATTCCCGTGTTTGCCCAGGTGGCCGGGCGCTCCATCGGCATTCTCTACTGCCTCCACGGCAGCGTCCATCCCTTGTTGTTCCATCCGGCCTACGCCGAAGTGCAGCACTTGCCAATGGCCGAGCGTCTCGTTGCTCTCGCTGATCTCGAACGTCGCCGCCGCATCGTTCACGACCTCCCTGACGACGGAGGCCTCTTCGCCAAGGTCGTTCACGACAAAGCCGACAACATGTGGCTGGTCGACGGTACGGACATCGACTACGAGCCCGAGCGCGACGATTCCCTGGCCGGAATCTCGGCCCGCACCGGAATCCCGGTCACGCAATTGATCCTCGACCAATTGATCAGTCACGAGGGTCAGGGTCTGATCTATGCACCGTTCTTCAACTATTCCTACGGGGACCTCTCGATGACCTACGAGGCGCACCATCATCCGCAGACCCGCTTGGGCCTGTCCGACGCCGGTGCCCACTGCGGAGCCATTTGCGACGGGGGTATGCCCACGTTCATGCTCACCCACTGGGCGCGGGACCGCCGACGGGGTCCGCGGTTACCGCTCGAATTCGTCGTGCATCGCCAGACCCAACAGACTGCGTCCTTCTATGGCATGTTCGATCGGGGCGTGGTGGCTCCCGGATATCGCGCCGACCTCAACATCATCGATTTCGACGATCTCGGCTTCGAGGCTCCGCACATGGCCTTCGATCTGCCGGCCAACGGTCGTCGTCTGGTGCAACGAGGTCGCGGCTACCTGGCCACGTTCGTCGCCGGCCATCAAACCGTTTCCGAGGACGAATTCACCGGCGAACTGCCGGGCCGGCTGGTGCGCGGCCCGCAGCATCGCGCTCAGCGGTAGAAGGGGTTCTCTCCGGTGGTGTGATCGGTGAGGTCGCGCACTTTGTCCACGCCGGGAATCTTCTCCACCAGGGTGGTCTGCACTCCCTCGAGCATGGTCATCCGACTCATGGAACAGCCGTGGCAGCCGCCGCCCATGGTGAGATAGGCCGTGCCCTGTTCGTCATGCCCCACGAAGGTCACGAATCCACCGTGAGATGCCAGGGCCGGATTCACATCCACCGCCAGCACCGATTCAATTTCCGCCGAGAGCGCATCGTCCCGAACCAGTCCTTCGACCACCGGGGCCAGGGGCTTGTTCGGATTGCGAATGACCAGGCCACCCGCAGTGGTGTAGTCGAGAACAGCGCCTTCGAGGAGCTCCATGTCCTTGGCCGGGATGATGACCTTCAAGTCACCGTGGGTACGCACTTCATCGGTGAAGGCGGCCTTGCGGAATTCGTCGAGCGACAGGTCGTAGCGGAAATCCTCACCGGGGCCACTGACGATCTCCAGCCGCAAACCGAGCGATGCAGCGTCGTCTTCGGCATCGCGCAAGGTCGTCAGTTCGACGAGGGCGGTCTCGGTGATGCTGATGATCATCGAAGTGGCCTGCGGAGCAAGAGGACTCATACCCTCTGAAGATACCGCCGGTCGGAGTGGGCCGCGTTGTCAGCGCGGTCCACCTCCGTCACATTCGATGCGTTGGCCGGTGACGTAGCCGGCGCCGTCACTGCACAACCACAGCACCACCTTGGCCACGTCGATCGGCTGGCAGACCCGACCGAAAGGTGAGGCCGCATCGAGACTGCGCAGATTCTCCATCTCCCTTTGTCCCGTCATGGCCCGCGCCAGGCGCACACCCATGTCGGTCTCCACCAGTCCCGGCGCCACGATGTTGACGTGGATTCCGTGGGGCCGTTCTTCTTTGGCCAGGGTCTTGGCCAAAGCCTCCATGGCCGCTTTGCCCATGTTGTAGGGGGCTCCGTTCGGACCCATGTGAGACGTGGCCACCGACGACACCATGACGATGTCTCCACGGGGTCGGGTGCGCATGGACGGCAGCACGCACCGCGCCAGGTGGTGCGGTCCGAGCGCGTGGGTGGCCACCACACGCGACAGTTCCGAGGGGTCGGTGGCGGCGACCGGTTGTCCACGCGAGGCGATTCCAGCGTTGCACACCAACAGATCCACGTATCCGAAATCGGCCACCACCTCCGCCACCATGGAGGCCACGGCATCGGCATCGTCGACGGACGCGGCATAGGCATGCGCTCGGCCACCAGCATCCGTGATGGATGCAACCGTCGCCGCGGCGGCGTCGGCGTCCTGGCGGTAGTTGACTGCCACGGTCGCCCCGTGCTGCGCCAGTAGTTCGCTGATCGCTCGACCGATTCCCCGTCCACCACCGGATACCAGAGCCACGCGCCCAGCAAGATCTCGGGTTGGGACAGCAGGGACCTGTGCCATGGATGTCGGTGTCTCGGCCATGGGCAATTCTGCCATGACCAACGCGATCCGAAGGACTGCTCCTAGAGTGAATCGACGACGGGGAGCTCGCAGGATCGGCGGGCTGAGAGGGTGGTTGCCACCACCGACCCGATGACCTGATCTGGGTAATGCCAGCGGAGGCAGACATGAATTCTCGACTCGACCGACACGCCGTCATCGTTCTCGGTGGCCACCCACCGAACCCGGCGGCCCTCTCGAATCTGGATCCGCCCTTCACGGTGATCTGCGCCGACTCCGGCCTCGATCATGCTCTGGCCCTGCGCCTCGAACCCGATGTCGTGATCGGCGACTTCGATTCCGTCACTGCCGCGACACTGAACCGCGTCCGCCACGAGGGAGTCACCGTGGTTCCCCACCCGCCCGACAAGGACCGCACCGATGCCGAACTGGCGATCCACGACGCTCTCGACCATGGCGCCACTCGGATCTCGGTGCTCTGGGGCGGTGGCGATCGCATCGATCATGTGCTCGGGGTCTTCGCCGCTCTCGCTCACCCGCGCCTCGCCCAGGTGAACGGCCTCGAGGTTTGGATGGACCGAGACCATCTCCACGTCCTCCACCCTGGCGTCGAACTCTCCTTCGATCTCCCACCGAGCACGCTCGTGAGTCTGATCCCACTCGGGTCCGGTGATGTTCGCCTCACCACCAACGGATTGCAGTGGGATCTGACCGACGACGTCCTCCACGGACATACCGCCCGCGGAGTGAGCAATGTCGTCAACCAGTCGCCGATCCGTGTTCGCGTCGACTCCGGCGTCCTTGCGATCATCACCCCCGACGCCGTACCGGCCGAGAGAGAAAGTGGAATCGGATGACCCGCAAGCGACGAAAGCAGATGATCCCTCGCCTACGAGTCGCCCTCACGGCGACTCTCACCGCCGTGACCGCGGCCTGCGGAGGCTCCGACACGAAGGCCCCCACCTCGCTCACCCTCATCGCCTACGAATCTTTCGTTCTTCCCGAGGACGCCTTCGACGACTTCACAGCCACCACCGGGATCGAAGTTCGTGTCGCGCTCGGAAGGGACGCCGGGGACCTCCTCGCCAAGGCTGTTCTCACCGCCGGCAATCCCGAAGGTGACGTGCTCTGGGGCGTCGACAACACGCTCCTTTCACGGGCCATCGATGGCGAAGTCTTCGACCCGTACGTGTCGCCGATGACGGCCGTGTCACCATCGGTGTCGGCAGCCGGAGGCGCGGTGGTCACTCCGGTGGACGTCGGTTACGTGTGCGTCAACTACGACATCGCCGAATTGCAGAGTCGTTCTCTGCCGGTACCGACCACCATGGACGATCTCGTCGATGCCCGCTATCGAGATCTGCTGGTGGTGCAGAACCCGGCCATGTCGTCGCCCGGCCTGGCCTTCCTCCTGGCCACCGTCGCCCGCTACGGCGCCGATTGGATGTCCTATTGGCAAGCACTCGTCGACAACGGGGTCCTGGTCGTCGACGGATGGAGTGACGCCTACTATTCCTCGTTCACGCGCTACGGGGGCGACCGACCGCTGGTGGTCAGTTACAGCACCAGCCCTCCCGCCGAGGTGCTCTTCGCCGACCCGCCCCTGAAGGCCGGCTCCCCCGCGCCCACCGGCGTGTTGGTGGATTCCTGTTTCGAGCAGATCGAATTCGCCGGAGTACTACGCGGCACCGATCACGTGGACGCGGCACGTCAACTCGTGGACTACCTCGTCAGCCGGGCGTTCCAAGAACTTCTCCCCGAGAACCTCTTCGTGTATCCCGTTCGCACCGACGCGGAAATTCCGTCCTCCTTCCTCACCTACGCACCGATCGTGCGACAGCCCTTGCGTCTCGACACCGACACCATCGCCGCCGGTCGCCAGGAGTGGATCGATACTTGGACGGCCGTGGTTCTCGGTCGATGAGCCGACCAGCAAGCGCCGCACGGTCGTTCTCGGTCGTCCCCGCGGCCCTTCTCGTCGGCGGCGTGGTGGTGATACCGGTGGCCATCCTCGCCGCCAGCGAAATCCATCCTGCCGATCTCGTCGATGTCTGGAGTCGGCCCGGGGTCGGTGCCGCCGTCTGGTTCTCGCTTTGGCAAGCGACCCTGTCGACGGCGTTCACCATGACCTTCGGCCTCGTCCCGACCTGGCTGGTGACCCGCTACCGCTTCCCTGGACGTGCTCTGGTGCATCTGGTACTCGCCGCACCATTCGTGCTTCCGACGGTTGTGGTGGGTGCAGCGTTCCTGGCCGTTCTGCCCGATGCAGTCGACCGCAGCGTCTGGGCCATCGTGGCCGCCCACGTGTTCTTCAACGTCGCCGTCGTGCTGCGCACCGTCGGTCCGGTCTGGTCGCTCATCGACGACGATCTCCTGGCTGCGGCCCGCACTCTCGGCGCGACACCGTGGCAGGTGTGGCACCGGATCATCATGCCTCTGGCCCGTCGCGCCCTCTGGGCCAGCGCCGGATTGATCTTTCTCCTGTGCGCCACGTCTTTCGGCGTGGTGCGCATTCTCGGTGGGCCGGGTCTGGCCACCGTGGATGTGGAGATCTACCGGCGCGCCGTGCAACTGGGCGACACCTCTGGCGCCACGGTTCTGGCCATCGCCCAGACTCTGGCCATAGCCGCCGTGGTGACGATCTCGCTACGTCGGCGACAGAGCGCGCCCACCATTCTCGATCGGGCGCGCGCGGCGCGATCGACGCGGCCTGCTCGGTGGTCGCAACGCGTCGGCGTGTACACCGCCGCCTCGATCATGAGCGTTCCCCTCGTGGCTCTCGTCCTGGCCTCGGTGCGGACCAATGATGGATTCTCCTGGCGGGCCTGGCGGGTGCTCCTCGGCCTCGAAACGGTGAGTCGGCTGCAGTTCGATCTGCGCGGCGTGGTCACGACATCGCTTCTCTTCGCCCTCGTCGCCACTTCTCTGGCCGTTCCCATCGGGCTGGCCGCGGCAATGAGCCTCATGCATCGTCCCCGCTCCTCGGTACTCACGTCACTGTTGGTTCTCCCACTCGGCACCTCGGCCGTGGTCGTCGGTTTCGGGATTCTCGTCACCTACGACGCCGATCCGTTCGATCTTCGGGCGCGTTGGTGGTTGATTCCATTGGTACATGCCGCGATCGCCCTGCCCTTCGTGGTGCGCACCGTTCTTCCGGTTCTCGAAAGCATCCCTGCCGATCTCCGAAACGCCGCCGCCACGCTCGGAGCTTCGCCGCGACGCCGCTTCTGGATGGTGGACCTGCCCGTGATGCGGCCGGCGGTCACCTCGGCCGCGGCCATGTCGGGGGCGCTCTCGCTCGGAGAATTCGGTGCCACGAGTTTCCTCACCCGGCGCGACACCGAAACCTTGCCCATCGCGGTGGTGAAGGAGAGCGTGCCCGCCCGTCCGAGCAAACGGGCCACCGC
>JBMTPW010000030.1:0-11596 GCA_049444115.1 Ilumatobacteraceae bacterium
TTGGCCATGAGGAGCATGGCGATCACCACCGGACCCCAGTAGGAAGTGTCGGCCTCGAACTGGCTGGCGATGAAGAAGCCGATCGACATGTTCAGCAGTCCCACGGCCACGACGCGGGTCGTACCCCAGTGCAGCGCAGCGCGTGCGGCCAGTGGTGCCGTCACCCCTGCTCCGACAGCGAAGGGAATCGTGTGCAGCCCGGATTCGAGCGGATCGTACCCTCGCACGAACTGAAAGTACTGAGTGACGAGGAAGGTGAAGCCGAAAAGACTCATGAAGGCGATGCCGATGGATCCGGTCGCTGCACTGAATCGAGGGTTGCGGAAGAACGTGACATCCAGCAGTGGATCGGATCGACGCGACTCGTAGCGGATGAAAATGCCGAGTGCGACGGCGGCGAGGGCGAATCCCGAGTTGCTCTTCCAACTGCCCCATCCCCAATGTGGTGACTCGATCACCGTGAACACCAATGCTCCGACCGAGATCACCGAGAGCAACAGACCTGGAACATCGAAACGTCCACGATGTGCCTCACGCGACTCAGGAATCAGTCGGTGGCCGATGAGCAAGGCGACGACCACGATGGGAATATTGATCAGGAAGACGGATCCCCACCAGAAGTGCTCGAGGAGGAAGCCGCCGGCAACCGGTCCGAAAGCGACGGCCATCCCCGATACCGCCGACCACAGCCCGATGGCTTTGGCGCGCTCGATCGGATCGACGAACAAGTTGGTGATGATCGCCAAAGTCGCCGGGAAGACGAGGGCGGCACCGATTCCCATGGCTCCGCGCCAGATGATGAGACTTTGCACTGAACCAGCGAAGGCCGCGAGTCCGCTGAAGATGGCGAAAAGGACCAGCCCGACTTGGAGCGACCGCTTCCGGCCCAATCGGTCGCCGATTCCTCCGCCAGCGAGCAGAAGACAGGCGAAGACGAGGGCGTAGGCATCGACGATCCACTGCAGCGAGGTGACCGAGGCGTCGAGTTCGCGTTGCAGGGTGGGCAACGCGACATTGACGATCAAGTTGTCGACGACGACCAGGAACACGCTGGCGCTGAGGATCACCATCACCCACCACCGGCGTTCGTAGGCCCGTTGGTGGTCGAGTGCGAGTCTGTCGGCTGCAGCGGAAGTCTGAGAACTCATACTTGACATTGTCTATCAGAGTACTAGACATTGTCAAGTACTCATGGTCAGGCCATCATCGCTTGTCAGGAACCCAGTTTCCGTGGAAGCCGAAGGGAACCCGCTGGGGCAGCTTCACACGGGCCACGTAGCCACGGGCGAAGTCCTGGGCATCGATCACCACGAACTCGGCAGAGTCGTCGTTTCCGTCGTGCACGAAGGTGACGAGCCAGCCGTCGTCCTCCAGTGTGCTGCCGGGTCGGCCCACGAAGACCGGTTCACCGGCGGCCCGACCCGGACCATGATCGAATACCTGACGTGAACCGGTGACGAGATCGTGCTTGACCGTCGGCCAGTACATGGATCCAGAGTCCACTTGGGCGCAGTACCCGTATCGATAGGGCTTGCCAGTGAGCGATCCTCGATGCCGCGGGAATTCGTTCACCTGTTCATCGATGACGGTCACGCTCACGTGTCTGCTCACCGGATCGGCTTCCCACCGCACCAAGCGCGGCAACGAGTCCCCGAACGGACCGTTCATATCGTTGCGCATCATGCATTCGTAGAAGCAGACGTCCAGGACGACCTTGCCGTCAGCGGAGTCATAGGCGTTGAGGGGATGGAACACGTATCCCGTCGGCACGTCGATCCAGACGATGTCGGAGGCCTCGCCCTCTCGGGGCATGAGGCCGATGCGATTGCCGTAATCCTGGTTCCAGCGGAAAGGGAAGCGACGACCAGAAAAGGCCAAGTCGAGATCGACGAGTACCGGTTGGTCGTAGACGACGACGTAGCGGTCGGTGATCGAGACGTCGTGCACCATGGACATTCCGGGCAAGGGAATGTCGACCGTGCGATTGACGCGTCCGTCGTTTCCGACCCGCACGTACTGCACATGGTCCAGCCACTCGCCCCAGGCGTAGGTCATGGCGTGCATCTCGCCGGTGCCGGGGTCGACTTTGGGATGCGCGGTGAATGCCCCCGGCAAGGTGCCAAAGAAGTCATTGCGGCCGACAGTCTCCAGGTCGTAGGTGAGCTCCACCGGACAACCTCCGGCCTCCACCATCGCCCAGGTCGTTCCAGCGAATCCGCCCACATTGGTGTTCGGACCGCTGCCGCTGTTGTTCCAGTTCCGACCGGGAATATCGGGGCGCCCGCGCGCTGCACTCACATCGGACGAGCCGACGTAGCGATTGCGATACCATTTCGCCCGGCCGTCCCCGAGGCAGATGCCGTGGACCATGCCATCGCCGATGAACCAGTGATGCGAGTCGGGGTCCACCTCACCGATGGGATTCGGACCGTTGCGCAGATAGCGGCCGTTCAGGTCTGTTGGAATCTCGCCGATCACCGCAAGGTCGACGGCCGTCACCTCCTCGGTGACCGGGGCGTAGTTGCCGACGAGGTATCGGTTGGTGCGGGGACTCTCGGTTGCTGTCATGGACCTACCTTGATCTCCCTTCTTGACGTTGTCAAGGGTGGATGTATCCTGGCCTCGTGCCTTCGTCCGATCTGCGTGCAACCGTGCTCAAGGCGGCCGTGGACTTCATCGCCGAACACGGTCCGGACGGACTGTCATTTCGGCAAGTGGCCGCCGCCGCCGGAGTCAGCCATCAGGCGCCATATCACCATTTCACCGATCGCAAGGGCATCTTCCAGGCCATCGCTCTCGAGGGTTTCTCCAAGTTCGACGCCGCCTTGCGGACTGCCGAGCAACGGCGCGACATCGATACCTCCACGGCATTGCTGGAGGGTTACGTGGAGTTCGCCCTCACGCATCCGGGACATTTCCGGGTGATGTTTCGAACCGACCTCACGGGTGTCGGCGAAAATCATGAATTGGCCCGGGTCGCCGACACATCCTTCGACGTGCTCGTGGATCACGTCAAGGGAGTTCTCGGACCGCGCGCGTCGGTCGATCAGATTCGTGAACGCGTGGTCACCATGTGGTCGATCGCCCATGGTCTGGCCACGCTGCTCATCGACGGACCTCTCGAACTCAAGGTTGGTCGAGTCAGCGATCGTCAGGCTCTGGTGCGCGCCGTGGCGGTACAGAGCGGCATGGCCGGGGCGCAGCCGACGGCGACATGAGTGTTCATCTCAAGTCCACCGATGAAGTCGTGGACGCTTACGTGGCGCTCCGTACGAGGGTGATCGAACTGGTTCGGAACCAACCCGCCACCGCGCGTGATCTTCCGGTGCCCCATTGTCCGGCCTGGACAGCTGGTGATGTGCTGGCCCACATGGTCGGCGTGAACGAAGACATTCTCGCCGGGCGTATGGAGGGTGTGACCACCGAAGCCTGGACGCAGGCCCAAGTCGATCGGCATCGAGGCGAATCCTTGGCCCATGTCGCGGATATCTGGGAGGGAACGATCGCCGCCTTCGACGCCGTGTTGCCGGTGATTCCGGCACCGGTGAACTCGCAATTGGTCCTGGACGCCGTGACCCATGAACACGATCTTCGACATGCCTTCGGGGTACCCGGAGGACGCGACGAATCTGCGGTGTCGGTGGCGGTCGGGTGGATCCTGCACACTGCGGAGCAGAAGTCCTCGGGTCTGGCTGTGAACCTTCAACGATCACTCGACGCCGACGATTTGAGCGCGTTCGATGTGCTTCGGGTGGCCACCGGTCGTCGGTCGGCGATCCAGATCACCGACCTCGGCCTGGATGCCGGGCTGATCGGAGGGCTTCTGGCCGGAACCCCGTTGTCGATCCCGGTGGCCACCATTCCGGAGTGAACGCCGACCTGGCCAAAGTTGTCAGGAATGCCTAACAAAAGTTAGGTTGGCCTAATGCAACGTGTTCCTCGTCGTGGTCCGACCAGGCGGCTACTCATTCCCTTGGCGGCCGGCTTGATCGCATTCTCGGCCTGTGGAGGAGATTCCGGCGGGGACAACGAGTCGCGGGTCACCGTGTACACGGGCCGTCATTACGGTATCGAGACCGTCTTCGAGGAGTTCACGGCCAACACGGGAATCGAGGTTCGTTTCACCACCGGCTCGGATCCGGAATTGCGCGAGCGTCTCATCGCCGAAGGCAAGAACACCCCAGCAGATCTGGTCATCGTTGCCGATGCCGCCAATATTTCATTGTCCGCTGAAGCCGGCATCTTGGCCGTCATCGACAGCAAGGTGCTCGAGTCGACGATCCCCGCCGAACTACGGGCCGAGGACGGGACGTGGTTCGCCCTCAGCCGACGGCTACGGGTGATCATGTATTCGACCGACCGAGTGAGCGAGCCGCCGGCGGACTATGCCGATCTCGGCGACCCGCGCTGGATGGGTCGTTTGTGTCTGCGTCCGAGTACTCACCCGTACACCCAGTCGCTTGTGGCCGGTCTGATCAACAACCTCGGATCCGACCGAGCCCGGTCGATCGTCGCCTCCTGGGTGGCGAACGACCCGCTTTACATCAACTCCGATACCGACATCGTGAAGGCCATCGCCGCCGGTGACTGCGACGTGGCTCTCGCCAACAGCTACTACTTGGCACGTCTCCTGTCGGAGGATCCAGAGATTCCCGTGGCTCTTCAATGGCCGGATCAAGAGAGCACCGGTGCGCACTTGAACGTGAGCGCGGCCGCCGTCACCGCCGCAGCACCGAACCGGGCCGCGGCGATCAGATTGCTCGAATGGCTGGCCACCACCGGCCAGAAGACATTCAGTGACGCCAACAACGAGTACCCCGCCGATCCGTCGGTGGAGCCGAGCGCGATCCTTGCCGAATTCGGACCTTTCGTCGCCGACACGAATTCGGTTCGGCAGCTCGGAGTGCTGAATCCCGATGCTGTCGCCCTGTTGTCCGCGGTCGGATACGAATAGATGATGTCAACGGCCTTGGTGCGGCGACCGGGCGCCGTGATCGGATGGGTGACGATCCTCGTCATCGTCGCCCTCACCGCCGCTCCAGTCGCCGTCTTGGCATGGTCGATACTCGATCCGGCGACCGAGGTCTGGGCCGAACTGTGGCGGACGCGCCTGCCGGGGATGATCACTGAGACTGCCATTCTTCTCGGTGCCGTGGTAGTGGCCACGGTGCTGGTGGGGACGGGATTGGCCTGGCTGGTCAGCGCCTATGCCTTTCCAGGTCGTCGTCTTTTCGGGTGGCTCCTGGTGACACCGCTCGCCATTCCCGGCTATGTCGGCGGTTTCGTGTGGCTCGACACCTTGTCCGGGGTCGTGGGAGCACGTTCGGTGCGCTCGCTGTGGTTGTGCGCAGTGGTGCTGACGATGTCGCTCTATCCCTACGTGTTCCTCTTCGCCCGGGCCTCCTTTGCCGGTCTCGGAGCCGCGCCGGTGGCGGCGGCCCGCAGTCTGGGAGCCGGCCCGCTCGGAGTCTTCTGGCGCGTCGCGGTGCCATCTGCTCGTCCGGCCATCGCCGCAGGCGCGGCCCTCGTGGCCATGGAGGTGCTCACCGACATTGGCACCGTGCGACTCTTCAACGTCAGCACACTCGCCGATGGCGTCATGCGCGTGTGGTTCGGCTCGGGGGATCGCGATGCCGCCACCGAGGTGGCCACTGCTCTCACGGGAGTCGCGCTCTTGGTGGTGGCCATCGAGAGATTGACTCGCCGGGGTGCACGTCACTCGCGCAACGTCGCCGGACCGGTCCTCGCCCCGCAGCACTTGTCACCGACACGGGCCTTGGCGGCGGTCGCCACGGGTGTCGTCGTGGTCGCTCTCGGCGTCGCCCTGCCGATCACTCGCTTGGTGATCTGGACGATCGATGCGGCCCGCAGCGATCAAGCCGCCACCGTCGCCGGTGGAGTGGGTCATCATCTCGGTAACTCCCTGGTGTTGGCTTCGATCGCCGCTGCCGTGTGCATCGTGACGGGAACGATCTTGGCCCTCGTGGTGGTGCATCGTGGTCGATTGGCGCGCTTCGTCGGCCGGCTGGCAACCCTGGGCTACGCCATGCCTGGTCCGGTTGTTGCGGTGGGAGTGGTGGTCACGCTGGCGGCCATCGACCGCCGCGGATTGCTTCCCGAGGACTTCGTTTTGGTGGGGTCACTCATCGGTCTCGTCCTGGCACTCGTCGTTCGCTTCTTGGCCGTCGCCTTCCAAGGAGCCGAAGCTGGACTCGACAAGATTCCGCGTCATGCGGTGGACAGTGCGCGAGTGTTGGGGGCCGGACCGTCACAGGTTGCACTGCGCGTGGAGATTCCCGCCGTGCGATTCGGGTTGATGGCCGCGGTGGCGTTGCTCATCGTCGACATGGTGAAAGAACTGCCGATCACATTGCTCTTGCGACCTTTCGGTGTCGACACGTTGTCGGTGTGGGTGTGGCAGGCGACCTCGGAGAGTCTGTGGGCGCAGGCGGCGGTTCCATCGCTGGTGATGGTGACCGTTGGTATGGCCGCCGTCGGAGCACTTTTGGTCGCACTCGAACGAGGCGCCGAGGTGGTCTCGTGACCAGCGGTGCGCATTCGGCACCTGCGCTGTCGGCGCGCGGTCTCCTCTGCGTCCTGGGGGAGCGCACGGTCCTCGCCGATGTGGACCTGGATGTTGCTGCAGGGGAGTTGCTCACGTTGGTGGGACCAAGTGGATGCGGCAAGTCGACCCTGCTGCGCTGCCTGGCCGGATTGTTACCACTGCGTGCCGGGTCGGTCCGACTCGCTGGTCGTGAGGTCACCGATCTTTCGGCCGAGAGGCGACGCGTGGGTTTGGTCTTCCAGGACAACGCTCTCTTCGGTCATCTACGCGTCGATCGCAATGTGGCGTTCGGATTACGAGGTCTTCCCCGCGCCGAACGTGCTGATCGCGTTGCTGAAGTGCTCGATTTGGTCGGCTTGGGACACGTGGCTCGGCGCTATCCACATCAATTGTCCGGTGGCGAGCAGCAGCGCGTGGCCGTGGCCCGGGCACTGGCTCCGTCACCAGCGGTCGTCCTTCTCGACGAGCCCTTCGGTGCACTGGACGAAGTCTTTCGTGAGGAATTGGGCTGGGAGATCAAGTCGATTCTTGCGCAACGCGCCACGGCAGCGATCCTCGTCACCCACGATCGACACGAGGCCCTCACGCTCGGTGACCATGTGGCGGTCATGGAGAAGGGGCGAATCGTCCAGATCGGCACCCCACGTGAGGTCTACGAATCTCCGACGAATCGTTTCGTGGCCGAGTTCATGGCGACGTCATCCTTCGTCACCGCAGTGTCTGGCGGCGATCGACTTGTCCGCCCCCACCAGGTTCGCGTCCATCCCGGTGTATCGCACATGGTGGAAAGGGTGGCCTTCCTCGGCCCGGGGTATCGCTACATCGTTCGTGCCGAAGACGGATCCCGCTTGATCGCCGATCTCGGTCCCGAGACACCCCTTGCCGTCGGCGCAAGTTGCGACATCGAGATCCTTGAGGGTTGACCGGAGTTCTGGCTTCGAGTCACCAGGAAGCCGATCGATTGGGTCAGGGCCGAGTGACCGTGTTCTGAGTTGGCGGGATGGCGTCGATGAGGATGGCATCCCAGACAGCGTCATTTTCGAAGCCCAAGGCCCAGATCGCCACGCCTCCGAACCCGGCCTTCTTGGCCAGATCCATTCGTGCGCGCACGCCTGTGGCATCGACGTAGTGCACTCGGCGGCTCTGCACACACGTGGTGCTGCCATCGCTGATTTCCAGCTCGTATGAGAACGACCATTCTGCAGCGGATTCGTCGTACACCGGGGCCGCGTTACGTTTCTCGATCAAGTCGTCGACCGAGCGAGCGGTCACGGTTGTCGTTCCCGGAACCGTGATGTCCTTGGACCAATTCGGAGGGGGGCATGTCCCGCGCGTCGAGAGCACCCAGTTCCGCCCATAGGTGGGAATCCCGAGCACCAATTTCTCCGGCTGCCCGGTGGCCTCGAGAGCCCCTTTGATGACTCGTCGCACGTAGTCGAGGGGGGCAATGGGTCCTGGCTCTTCGACCGAGTAGTCATACGCCATGATTCGGATGTGATCGACGTGGTCGATGATCCCCTCGTAATCGTAGACCCAGTACCCGCTTTCTGCCGTTCGACCATCGTCGTACACACCCGGAATGCTGACGGTCAGCGTGCGTCCATCGCCATGCAACTCTTCTGCCAGTTCGGTGACGAAGGAAACCCAGTTCGGCCGCGTCGTCTCCCAGGTGTCGCGTCCATCGGCGAAGGCGAACTGTTCGTAGTTCAGATCGATGCCGTCGTACTTGCCATCTCGCGCGAAGGAAACGATCGTCTCGATGTGTCGGCGGCGGGTGTCCGGATCAGCGAGGATCGCAGCCATTTGGCCGGCTGGGAGTCGGTCGACAAGAGATGGCACGATCCGTGCATTACGGGTGTTGGCCAGGAACTTCTCGACGAGGTCGATCGGAGCCGTGGCATAGGTTTCGATCCGAGCGACCCCGGTTACTTTGAACCAGAAGGGTGAAATCTCCCGCATCGATCCCGACCGCCGGGAGATCTCAGGGGCACTGTTCTCGAGAGCCCAGTACGGAGCCCATCCGTCGACGGCCAGCGCGGGTCGTAACGACGGCCCTTCATCGTTGCTCACCACGACGGCCGCTGTGAGTATTGCGAGAACGCCGATCACCCCAAGTGCTACCGGGTTGGTGCGATGACGCCTTTCGTCGATGGCTATGTCATCGCGCGACTGTTCCGCTGACTCATTCGACGTGGATTGTTGAAGCAGCGGATCGACGGGTGCTCCAGGTGCTGTCACTTGAACATCCTAGAAGTCACAACGGCAGTGTTTCCCGCGGGCGTGGGACGCAACCTGGATTTGCGAGAGTACATCGTGGCGAGATTGACTGACATGCGGTGGGCTCCTCCATGATCGATCTCGATGCCGAACACCTCGCCGACTCGGCATTCTGGGCAGCGACCCCGGAGCACCGGGAGAGCGTCTTTGCGGTATTGCGACGGGAGGCTCCGGTCCGTTGGTATCCGCCGCGACGCAGTGACTTCAGTCGCGCGTGTACCGAGTTCTGGGCGCTCACACGCTATGAGGACATATGGAATGCCAGCCGGACACCCAGCGTGTACTGCTCCGGGGTGACGATCGACATCGAGGAGATGCCGGAGGAGTTGGGAGAGTTCTTCCCTTCGATGATCAACTTCGATGACCCTGAGCATGCCCGCATGCGGCGTCTGGTGGCGAGCGGTTTCACGCCGAAACAGATCGCCTCGTACGAGCCAGGACTGCGAATGATCGCTGCTCAGATCATTGATCAGCTTCTTGAACGCTACGGGGATGGCACCGAGTTCGACTTCGTTGCCGAAGTCGCCTCGAAGTTGCCCCTACGGGCGATCTGTTCGATGCTCGGAGTTCCCGAATCCGATCATGACTTGATGCTGCAGTGGACCAATGCTGCAGTTTCACCGGATGATCCGAGTGTCGGTGTCGATGGTGCTGCCTCGGGTTTGCGACGGATCGCTGACTATGCGATCGAGCTCGGTCGTCAGCGTCTGCAGCACCCCACCGACGACCTCACCTCGGTCCTCATGCACGCCGAGGTCGAGGGCGAGAAGTTGACGAGCAAAGAGTTCGCCAACTTCTTCATTCTGCTCCTGTCGGCCGGCAACGAGACCACCCGCAATGCGACGACACATGGTCTTCGTTTGCTCACCCTTCACCCGGACCAGCGCAAGCTCTGGTTCGACGACTTCGAAACCTACGCCGCAACCGCGGTGGAAGAAATCGTGCGCTGCGAGCCGTTGATCTCCAACATGTGTCGCGTGCTGACCCGAAATGTCGAGCTGCACGGCGTCACCTTGTGCGCAGGAGAGAAGGTCGCGCTCTGGTACCCGTCGGCCAATATGGATGAAACGGTGTTCGCGGACCCGAAGCGCTTCGATGTTCGCCGACCGGTCACTCCGCAGCAGGTCGGTTACGGTGCCGGGGGTCCGCACTTCTGTCTGGGAGCCAACTTGGCCCGCCGCGAACTGATCGTCATCTTCGATGAGATCCGCCGCCGTACGCCACAACTTTCCGCCACCGGAGAGCCGCAACGCGTCGTGTCGATGGCCCTCAACTCGGTGCGCTCGCTCCCGGCAAGCATCCGGCCCTGACATGCGGGAGTCGGCTGTCGTCAGGACAGGGCTTCGTCGCCGGTTTGCAGCTGCCGTCCCGCTCGTCGTGCTGGCAGGGACTGTCGGTTGTTCGGGAGCCAGCGAACAGAATCCGTCCTTGGAGGTCGATTCGCCGTCGACGGCGGTGGCGTCCTCGACATCGTCGACGGCGGTTCCTCCATCGACGGCCCGGCCTGCCGAGTTCGACCCGTATAGGTCAGCAAGGCGGGCAACTTCGGCAAAGGGGATGGTGACCGACGAGTGGGTCGAGACCACTGATGGAAGTCGGCGTCATTTTCGCCTCTACGTGCCAACGACGCTTCGAGTGGGTGAGTCGGCACCGTTGCTGATCGCGCTCCACGGTGGCCTCGGCTCGTCGGAACAGTTCGCGGCGAACTCGGGTTTCGATGAGCTTGCTGAGGCCAACGGGTTCATCGTCGTCTACCCGGATGGGATCGCAGCCTCCGATCGACCTGGCCTGCAAACGTGGAACGGGGGGTACTGCTGCGGTCCGGCTGCACGACGGGATGTGGATGACGTGGGGTTCGTGCAAGTTCTGATCGATCTGCTGAAGGAGCGTTTCAACATCGACACCGAACGTATCTTCGCTACTGGACATTCGAACGGAGCGATCATGGCCTATCGGCTGGCCTGCGAACTCTCGGATGTGATCGTGGCGATCGGGGTGCAAGCTGGAAGCCTTGGGGTCGATGGCTGCCAGCCCGAGAAGCCGGTGTCGGTGCTGCACATCCATGGTCTCGCCGACGCGAATCATCCCATCGACGGGGGAATGGGTACTGGCGTGTCGGGAGTTGAATTCAGATCCGGGCGTCTCTCGGTGGCGGCTCTGGCGGAGGCCAATGAATGCGACGGTCAATTCTCGGTTGTGGCCGTACCGTCGAACTAGGACCTTGAAGTGACCACTTGGTCGGAATGCAACCTTGACGTCACAGTCCAATTGATCACAGTCGACGGAGCCGGCCATGCGTGGATGGGCCATGCCGCCGTGTCGGCGGCAGCTGTAGCGCTGGTCGGAGAGCCCTACGCAGAGTTCGACGCCAGTCTGGCGGTCTGGTCGTTCCTCGCTGAGCATCCGCGTCGTTGACTGAGCGGGCGACGGGCATACATCCCCTGACGGATTCGAGGCGGCTTGTTGAAGCAACGGATCGATTGGCGCTCCAGGTGTCGTCGTCTGAACGTCCTAGAAGGTGCCGTGGAAGTGTTTGCCGCGGGAGGATGTCGCGAGACGTTCCGACTATCAGGCGCAAATCACCGCGAACCAGCGGCCTTCATTGTCGGCAAAGGCGAACGAGACGATTCCGGAATGCTCCCCGAGTTCCGTCGTCTGCACTCCGTGCGCCGACAACTGCGATCGAGTTGCCTCGAGGGCCTCGACATGGAAGGCGACGGATGGTGTCGCCAGGTCGAGACCATCAGGGTTTTC
>JBMTPW010000031.1:0-11472 GCA_049444115.1 Ilumatobacteraceae bacterium
GTCCGGTGTGAAGAGGATGGGCAGCGCCCCGCCCCCGATGCGGCTCATGAGCGATGAAATGACCTCAGGGGTCATGTAACGGCCGAGTTCGGTGTGGATTCCACCCGGATGGACGGCGAATGCCCGGACCCCAGTTCGTCGATAGAGATGATCGATGGCCACAGCGTGCAGAACGTTGCAGGTCTTGGCCGCCCCGTAGGCCACCAATGGTTCATAGGGACGCCGTTCGAAGTTCACGTCTTCCAGATCCACGTCTCCCATGCGATGCCCAGCCGAACTGAGCACCACGACCCGCGCAGGAGCAGACTCCACGAGACGCGGCAAGAGGTGCCAGGCCAAGGCGAAGTGTCCGAGATGATCCACGCCGAACTGGGATTCGCAACCATCGATGGTGCGGGAGAACGGCGTGGCCATGATCCCGGCGTTCAAGATGAGGCCGTGCAAGGGAACCGCTCGGGCGAGGAATTCTTGGGCTGCTCCGTCCACCGAGTCCAAGGAACCCAAGTCCACACGGAGCGGCGTGAGATCCGCATCGGGGATCGATGCACGAATCGAATCCCGAGCCGCGGCATTCTTCATTTCATCCCGCGCCGCCATGGTCACCGATGCTCCACGCGCCGCCAGGGCACGACAGGTCTCGAGTCCGAGGCCGCCGGAGGAACCGGTCACCAGATAGTGACGCCCGGACAGATCGAGTCCTTCGAGGACGTCATCGGTGGTCGACTCCCCAGAAAAGTGTCGTGAGAGGTTTCGTTCGGTCATGTGATCACCTTCATCCCAACGGTCCTCCGGCGAACCACCGATCGAACATCGGCTTGATCCCGGACCACACCAGTTCCACGATGAGTCCACTTGGCGGACGCACGTAGACGAATGCTCCATACCCCTTGTCCGGCTCGGCCTGTGACATCACCACGTCCCATCCGTCGGCCACGGCCGCTCGGTGGCGGAGCGGACATCGTCACACCACAACCCGACATGATGCAACCCGGGTCGGGTGCGCCCGTCCCAGAGCGAACCCGGAGCGCCCTCCAGCAGTTCCAGATGCACCGGTCCTTGGCGGGAGTACGTGAACCGCAAAGGAACCTCGTGTGTCCCCTTCTCCGGCATCCAAATCGATTGCACCGAGGTTTGCACCGAACACCACTCGAGGCCGAGAGCCGAGCCGAGTTCGTCCATGGCCGAGTCCAGATCGGGCACCCGGACTCCATGGTGATAGAGCTCCCCGACGGCGAGAACGGTCACGCCGGAATCCTCATGTCGGTCGCCAATCATTTCCGGTGGTCCGTCAGATGCGACGGGACCGACCTTCCCAGTACGGGGCGCGCAGCGGCTGCTTTTGGATCTTGCCGGTCCCGGTGCGGGGGATCGAAGCGATGAAGTCCACCGAACGGGGGGCCTTGTAGCCCGCCAATGACGCTCGACAATGGGCGATCAGGGCGGCGGCGAGGTCATCGGACGGAGCGACTCCTTCCGCGAGTTGCACCACGGCTTTGACACTCTCCCCGAATTCCTCATCGGGGACACCGATGACCGCCACGTCCTCCACGGAAGGATGTGACGCCAACACACCTTCGATCTCGGCGGGATAGATGTTCACGCCGCCACTGATGATCATGTCGATCTTCCGATCCGACAGCCAGAGATACCCGGCGGCATCGATGTAACCCACATCGCCCGTGGTGAAGACGCCCGGTTCCAAATGCGCATCCTTGGTCTTGGCTTCGTCGTTGTGATACGTGAAGTCCGAACCCATGAGATTGCGGAAGTAGAGAGTTCCCTCCTGTCCCGGTGAAACTCGGCTCCCAGCGTCGTCGACGACGATCACCTCCACGGTCCCGAGGGGTTTGCCGACGCTCCCGCCCTTGTCCAACCATTCCTGGGAGGTGATGGTCGAGATGATCGAACCCTCGGTGCTGCCGTAGTACTCGGTGATCTTGGGACCCCACCAATCGATCAAGCCGCGCTTGACCGCCGGAGGACATGGCGCGGCTCCGTGCCAGACCGCCGTCAGCGACGATCCGTCGAAGGAGGACTTCACCTGGTCCGACAGATCCAGCAGGCGCTTCATTTGCGTGGGCACCAAGTGCACGTTGGTGCAGGCGTGTTGATCGATGAGACGCAGCATCTCTGCCGAGTCGTACTTGTGCTGCATCACCACCGACGAACCTCCCACCATCGGCAGGAACGAAAAGGCCCATTGGGCGGAGTGGTAGAAGGGACCGCAGAGCATGGTGCGGCCCGGTATCGGCAGGAAGTTCGAGAAGCTGGCCCCGATGAGTTGCATGATGTCCGGAGTGAGCGCACCTCCGCCGGACAGCATGCCCCGCACGCCTTTGGGGCGACCAGTGGTTCCCGACGTGTAGAACATCGGCCCGCCGAGAAGTTGATCGGCGGGCTCTTCGGATGATGCCGTGGCCAGGAGGTCCTCGTATTCGATGGATCGGTCATCGCGAGACGCAGCGCCGATCCCGACCACCACCCGCACCCGCTTCGACCGCTCGTCGGCAAGTGCCGCACCAACGGCATCTTCGAAGCGCCGGTCGACGAATACTGCCACCGCATCGGCATCATCGAAGACGTAGGCCAACTCATCGGCCACCCAATGCCAGTTCACGGGTACGTAGGTCCAACCACCATGGGCACAGGCCTGGGCGATTTCGAACCACTCGCACTGATTGCCGGCGACGACCGCCACGGTGTCTCCGGCGGTCAGACCACGGTCACGCAGGGCATTGACCAACTGATTGACCCGGGAATCGAGTTCGGACCAGGTGACCGAACGCCGCTCGTCGATGAGAGCGAGAATGTCTCCTCGATCCTTGGCCTGTGCTGCCGTCAAGAACGCCATGATTGCCTCACCTTCCCACGAAATGACTTGATCGGTTGCTCGTTGCCGTCGGAGTCGAGGCCGCGCCAACGAGAGCCCTCGTCGAATACGTCACGCCGGCACCTCGAGTACCGTCACAGTTCCCGTGTCTCCGTCCACTTCAACCGTTGCTCCGTCGGCGATGCGGACCGTGGCATCGGTGGCCGAGACCACGCAGGGCAAACCAAGTTCACGGCTGACGATGATCGCGTGACTGATGGCTGCTCCGACGTTCACCACGACCGCGCCGCACGTCATGAACAGGGGCGTCCATGCCGGGTCGGTGTTCGGGGCGATCAACACATCCCCGGGTTCGAGGTTGCCGGGCTCGGTCGGATCGAGGATCACCCGCGCGCGTCCGACATAGCGACCAGTGCAACCAGGAACGCCTTGCACCACTTCTCCGGCGCGGGCTCGTGCGGCCGTGGAGGTTCCCTTCTTCGGATAGGTATCGAGAGGAGGGACGACGCCATTCTTGATGAAGAAGGGCGGTTCCAATTCCTGGATGGCCAGCCACTGCTCGTACCGCTCGGCAAGCCTCGAGGCGAACGTCGCCGGAGAGGCTGCGAAGGTCTCGAGTTCGTCGTCGAGCAACATGAAGATGTGGCGGGGATCGGTGAGGTTTCCGCTCGCCGCATGCCGTCGACCCAGTTCGCGCACGGCGACGCGCACTTCGTTGACAGCTCTGATGATGTTGGTCTTGGTTCGCTCGCGGATGGCCATCTGTGACGAGGCCACGATGGCCCCTTCGAACTGTCCGGCCAGTTCGGCCCCGAGTGGCGCCACCTTGGCCCGAATCTCGGCCGTGAGTCGTTCCCGCTCCTCGGCCTTCCTCTGCTGACGAATTCGTGGCGACTCGGTGTCGGACTGCAGGCGGATTCGGGCGATGGCTGCCAGGGCGAGCTCGGGTCTGGGCTCCCATGAATCAGCGCTGATCTCCCATTCATTGGGCCCCCGCGAGCCGAAGTCGGTGAGAAACGAGTCGAAGTCAGCCAAGAATGCCGCGGCCTCTGCACTCCCCGATGCCCGCAAACGATCCAGCAGTCCTGTGACTCCGGCATCGAACGCCTTCGACAATTCCGGCGACTGGCGAACCATCCGGGAGATGTCCCACATTCGGTAGCTGGGCTCGGCGGAGTCGACGTCGCCGATCCCAGCGAGGAGCTTCATCGCCGTCTCGGGCTCCCCGAGCGCGGCGCACACGGCTCCCAGGATTCCGGGGGCAATGGCCGAGTCGGAACTCGGTGGCGTATGGCTGTCGAACAATTTTCGCAGGATCGGCTGGAGGCTGCGGATGCGTGCCACCAATTCGCCATCGGTCGCCCGAGTGAGATCGGGTCGATTGCGACGCAGATCGATGGTCATCTCCTTCTCGGCGTCGATCTCGGGCACCGAGGTCGTGGACATGACCCAGCCGAGGTGGGCCATGATTCCCTCCACCAGGTCCGGACGTTCGTCGAGCGGATGCGGTTCGTAGGGCGGAACATCGGGATGGTCTCCGAAGAAGGCGAGGTCCAACTGCTCGACGGAGAGCAGCGGGCTCCGCACCCCTTGCATTCGCACATTGGCGAGATTGATGTAGAAGTATCCGGCGAAGAACCCGGCGACTTCCGGATCGCCGTCGGTGAACTCATCAGCGGTGTAGTTGCCGCCGCGGATGTAGCCGTCTCGCCATCCGAGCAGAATCCCGTTCTCCCAGCAGAGCTGTTGGCCGAGAGGACTGGCTGCCGAGGGCAGGACCTCTCCCGCATTGGCCCGTGTGTAGTGCGGCCACCTTTTGCTGGGCAAACGGTCGGTGATCCAACGACTGTCCATTACTCCCCCATCCCACGTTCGCTCGACGACTCGTGTGGGCCAAAGATAACCCATCGCTCACAAAGGTCGCCATGCGAGCGACTGCACCCGAAGGGCGGAGTCGCCGGGCAGGTGTCCTGGTCAGAAACGCGGCGTGGCGGTGATCGACAATCGAGTCAAGCCCCGAAGCACGAAGGAATCCCCAAAGGGAAAGTCGTTGGCGGAATCGAGTCGGATGTCATCGAATTGTTCGAGCAGACGGGCGATTGCGATCCTGGCCTCGGTGCGCGCGAGTCCTGCTCCCGGGCAGAAGTGCTCGCCGTTTCCAAAGGCCAAATGCTCCTTCACGTTGCCTCGATCCAGAACCACGCGATCGGGTTCGGCGAACTTGCACTCGTCGCGGTTCGCCGACGCGAAGACGAGCCAGAGATGATCACCCGCTTTCACCGTGCTCCCGCCGATCTCGACGTCCACCTTGGCTTGCCGGAAGAGACCGCCAACAGGTGCCTCGAGGCGCAGCATCTCCTCCACCAACGTTTCCACGGCCTCGGGGTTCCCACGCACCCGACGCTGCAGATCCGCGTCCTCGGCCAAGTGGCGGATCATGTTGGTGATGAGAGTCGTGGTCGTCTCGTTGCCGGCCACCAGGAATTGCTGCAACATTCCCAGTTGTTCGTCATCGGTGAGTGCCTCGCCATCGATCTCGGCATTGGCGATATCGGACAGAAGATCTTCACGCGGCTGCCGCTTTCGTTCGGCGATCTCGGCCAGGAAGTAGTCGGTGAATTCACGCGTCGAGTGCACGAAGCCGCGAATCTGTTCGAGGGACGGCGAGTGGTTCCCGACCGGCATCACGATGTCGTCCGACCAACGCTTGAAACGCAACAGATCATCATCGGCGACACCGAGTGCCATGGCGATGATCGTCATCGGCACGCCCACTGCGAATCGATGGACGATGTCCACGGAACGACCAGCAGCAAGATCTTCGCGAACTTCGGCGAGGAGTCGGTCGGTGATCGCGATGATCGCCGGCTCGAAGGCCCGGATTCGGTCGGGGCGAAAGGCCGGGTTGACCAACCGACGCTGACGACGGTGGTCGGGCGGATCGGCGTTCAACAGAACGGCGACACGGCCACGCGACATGCGGGAGAACGACTCCCCCATGCTGGCGTCCTGCATGAGTTCCATCATCCCCTTCATCAGCGCCTCACCGGCGGCCTCGGGGCCGGTCGGATTCAAACTCGAGAAGCGGTCGGTATCACGCAGGATGGACCGGATGTCGTCGTATCGGGTGACGATCCAGGCACCGAGCTCTCCGTTGAACGTCAGGCCAGCGCGATGACGCAGTTCCTGGAAGATCGGATAGGGGCAGGCGATGGCCGCCTGTTCACGGTGAATCAAGTCGTCGATCGTCGGACCAACCGGTGCTGCCATGATCGGCCATTCCCCTTCTCCGAACCTTTCGGCCCGGACCACCACAAACTAATCCCCCGACCCGCTCTCGGGACATGGCGGGCGGGAACCGGAGTACGATTCGCCCAACGTGGTCGCTGCGGACCACCACGCGGAGGAGGTATCCCATGGCTCGGATCGAGATTCCCGATGGAGAAGGTCTCGAGGCCCACCGGATGTGGGCCTTGGCTCCCCACATGGGCAAGGGCGTGAATGCCATGAGTGAAGCGGTCTACGTGCAATCGACACTCAGTGTTCGGGAGCGAGAAGTGGCCCGGATGCGGGTGGCACAGCTCAACCAGTGCGTCGTTTGAATGAATACCCGCGCTGCATCGGCGATGCGGCAAGGAATGGACGAAGAGTTGTACAACTCGGTTCAGCGCTACCACGACTTTCCCGGTTTCACGACCCGCGAACGTCTGGCCGCCGAGTACGCCGAGAGATTCGCGGTCGATCACACGTCGGTGGACGACGACCTCTGGAATCGTCTTCGCGAGCAGTATTCGGATGCGGAATTGCTCGAGCTGACCGTGACCATCGGGTTCTGCGTCGGTCTCGGCCGCGCCTTCCAGGTGCTCGACGTGGCTCGGGATTTCGATGTCCTGTGGAGCAAGGAACCCGGGCATCGTCATCCGGAGAAGGAGTGAGGCACCTCCATCCGACGTCAGCGTGCCGCGGGCATGACGCGTGACGTCACGATGACGTCGGAGTCACCTCAGTGGGAGTCGCCCAAGTAGGAGGCTTCGATGAGACTGCGGTCCTTGGCCAGGTCGGCCGCTTTGCCTTCCATGGTCAATTCACCGTGGCTGAGCACGTAGGCGCGATCGGCGACTTGCAGAGCCATGTGGACGTGCTGCTCTACGAGCAGCACACCGGCTCCGGTTTCGTCGGCGATCTGCCGCAGGATCGGAAGCAGTCGTTCGACGATGATCGGGGCCAGGCCCAGACTCATCTCATCCACCATCAACAGACGGGGACTGACGGTCAGAGCGCGCGCCATGGCCAACATCTGCTGCTCTCCGCCGGAAAGCAGACCCGCACGACGTTCGAGGATGGGCTCGAGTGCCGGAAAATACCCGAGAGCCTTCTTGACGTCGGCTGATCCCTTCGCTGCGCCGAGACGAAGGTTCTCTCCCACCGTCAACTGATAAAAGAGGGCACGACCTTCGGGAACGTGAGCCAAGCCCTCGCGGGCGATCACATGCGGGCGACGGCCGGCCACGCTCTTGCCGAAGACCTTGATGTCGCCCGAAATGACAGGAACGAGTCCCGATGTCGTGAGCAAAGTGGTGGTCTTCCCCGCCCCATTGGGCCCGAGCAGAGCCACGACCTCACCCTCGTTCACCGTCAGGTTCAGACCTCGGACAACCGAGACTCCGTTGTAACCGGTGTTCAGATTTTCGATCTCGAGAAGTGCAGTCATGTCAGCCTTCCTTTGCGCTGCTGCCGAGATAGGCCTCGACGACCTTGGGATTCCGCTTGATCTCGGCAGGCACCCCTTCGGCGATCTTGATACCGAATTCGATCACATAGATGTAGTCGCACACGTCCAGAACCAGTCCCATGTCGTGATCGACGAGGAAGATGGTGATTCCGGCATCGATGATCTTCCTGAGTCGGCGACCGAGCTCCTGGGACTCGGCGGTGTCGAGGCCGGCTGCCGGTTCGTCCATGCACACCAATTCGGGGCGGGAGGCCAACGCCCGAGCTGCCGACACGAGCTTGCGCTGTCCTTGGCTGATTTCGTTCGGATACTTCTTGGCGAGGTCTCCGATTCCGAGGACGTCGAAGGCGAAATCGACTCCGGACCGATCGCGAACACGATTGGGACGCACCAGATCGAGGAGGAAGTTCTTGGTCGACTGCCGCTCGGCGGCGACTTGCACGTTCTCCTCGATCGTGAGGTCGTCGAAGAGCTCGAGGGACTGCCAGGTTCGACCGAGTCCGAGCCGAGCCCGGGCATGAACCGGAAGGCCGTTGATCTCCTGGTCCTTGAACTCGATGCGACCGGTCGTGGGAACGAACCCGGTGATGCCGTCGATGAAGGTGGTCTTGCCAGCCCCATTCGGTCCGATCAGTCCGACCAGCTTCCCCTTCTCGACGGTCAGGTCGACCTCGTTGACGGCGCGCAGGCCACCGAAGGTGACCGACATGCCCGTTGTTCGCAAGAGACTCACTGTGCACCCTCCCCGGCTTCGACGCTACTTCTCTCCGCCATGGCTCTCTTTCGGACGGCTTTTTCGAGTTGTCGTTGTTTGATGAGACGCGGGGCTCCGGCCAAGCCTTCGGGGTTTTGCACTGCCGTGAAGATGAGACCGATACCACCGATCAGAGTCGCATAACTCTGATCGATGTGCAGGATGTTCTCCAGGAAATTGAAGTTGAGGCCGTTCGGAGCCACGACACCCGCCAGAACGGCACCGCTCACCGAGGCGATGCCGCCGAGATATGCGAACGACAGGAACGTGAGCGAGGCGAAGGCTCCGAAGTACGCCGGAGTCACCGAGCCGAACCGATATCCGGACAACGTTCCACCGAGACCGGCGATGAATGCCGCCAAGCCGAAGGCCAGGATCTTGGTTCGAGCCACATCGATACCAGCGGCCGCTGCGGCCCTCTCGTTCGAACGTACGGCGAGGAACTGGCGTCCCGTGGCCGAACGGCGCACGTTCACCACCATCAAGCACATGATGATCACGAAGATCAGACAAACGACTCCGAACCATGCGCTCGGTGGAATGTCGTCCTGACCCTTCAGTCCGAGAACCCTGAGCGCAGTGTTGTTCGGTCCGAAATCCTTCCCTCCGATCTCGGGTGGGTCCACGCGAAGTGCACCGAGCTCGCCAGCGAAGGTCTTGTTCTTGAAAACCAGTTGCTCGATGGCCACGGCTGCAGAAAGAGTGATGACTGCGAGGTTCACTCCCCTGAGACGAAGTGCCGGTATGGAGACCACCGCGCCGAAGATCGCCGCCACGAAGGCGCCAAGTACCGGGGCGATCGGGAACGGGAGGTCCGAGAAATACTTCGACATGAAGAAACCCGCGGTGCCGGCGATGGCCATTTGCGCCAGCGAAATCTGCCCGACGAATCCGACCAGGACCACCAGCGACAGGGCGATGACGATGGCCACGAGGGTGTTGATGGTGGATTGGCGCCAGTCGTAGTTCCAGCCGAAGAGAAGAGCCAGCACCGCAGCCGAGGAAATGATCGTCAGCGGGAGGACGCGCTTTGGAGAGGCCGCGAACGGCATCTTGCCGACCGACACCGCACCGCGTACCGGCAGAGACTTGCCGCGCAAGAACATGGCCACGACGATCACGAAGAATGGCAGGGCCAGGGTGAGGCCGGCAGTCGGAAGCACCCCTCGCGGGAACCAGGTTTGGGCACCTTGGTATTGCACCCAGCCCTGAAGCATGGCGATGCCGACGCCGGCGGCCACCGTCAAGCCGAACGAGGTGAAATTGGCGAGAAGAGCGGCGCCGAGGGCGGGCACGATCAGCAAGGGAAGGGTGATCGTGTCGAGGTTGGTGATCGGAGCAGCCAGGATTCCGAGCAGACCGGCGATCAGAGTGGAGAGCACCCAGTTGGCTCCCGCGAGGAAGTCCGGCGAGAAGCCGAGCACGATGGCGCCCTTTTCGTTCTCGGCAGCCGCTCGAGTGGCCAGACCGAACCTGGTGAACTTGAACAAGGCCCACAGACCGAGAGCGATGAGAGACACCACGATGACCAAGAACAGTTGGTTCTTCGGCACGATGCCGAGTTCACCTGGTAGGTCGATCTTTCCCGAGGGAAGCGGGAACGGGACACCGGTCTTGGCAAGCTCGCCGAAACGGAGTCGGCAGAACTCTTGCAGGACCACGAACAAACCGACGGTGGTGACGACTTTGGCCAGGACCGGTGCATTTCGAAGTGGTTTGAAGATGACGAAGTGGAGGAAGAGACCGAGCAGTACGGCCACGATCAGCGCCAGGATCACCGAGGCTGCGGTGGTGAGCCGATCTCCCGGCATGTCGATTTCGGTCGGCCAGTTCGGCAGGTCCAGATACTTGCCCTCGTCGCGGAACCAGTTCACCGGAATCTCGATGAGTACGAGCGGGTTGGGCAAGGGCGGAACGTAGAACTTTCCCTCGACCCGCAAGCCGTAGTACCAGTAGGCGATGAACACGGTGATCACACCGTTGGCAAAGTTCACCACTCCCGAACCGCGGTAGGTGAGGACGACTCCGAGAGCAACGGCAGCCATGAGTGCCCCGGTCCCGATGTTGGAGAACATCGGCGCCAATTGCCGAGCATCCCAGGCGTAGAGAATCGCGAAGACGGCGATCACGGCGACGACGCCGACGAGGGCCTTCTGTTTCCCCACGAACTTGCGAACGGACTCGTTCATTCAGATTCCCCCATCGCCGTTGGTCGGCGGCATGACTCGCACTCGCCCCACTGGGGCTGAACCGTCATGAGTGGGTGTCGGACGAACCGACACCCACCCAACGGATCCACCGGCACGTGCCGGACTTGGATTACTTGTTGGACCGACTGGCGGTCAGCCGGCTAGTTCGGCGATCGGATTGAGCGCCTTGCCGTTGTAGCCGTCCAGGATGGACACGTACTCGGTGCCCTGCTGCTGCTGAATTCCGATGGAGAAACCGCAGAGGCTCGGGAACGTCGGGTTGCCGCCGCACTTGAAGTCACCGACGCCGGCCCACATCGGACCGGTGAACGCCTTGGCCGCATCGCGGATCGCCGCGCTGTCCACGGCACCGGCATTCATGAACTTCACGAGCGTGATCAGCGAACCGAAGGTCGGGCCGCCGAATCCGGTGTACTCGGGGTTCTCGACACCCGTCTCCTTGGCCCAAGCGAGAGCCGCGTCGATGTAGGCGTCGTTCTCCGGGTTGCCCGGAATCTCGTAGGCGAAGCCGTAGCCGCCGAAGTACCAGCCGTCAGGCAGGTTTCCTTCTTCGCCGACTGCCTTCAAGTGGTCCTGCATCGGCACGCCGAAGCACAGACCGGTGGTGACGACGGTGGTCTCGATCTCGAGCGTCTTCAGAGCGTCGTAGACACCGATGCAACCCTGGATCGTGACCAGCGGATAGAACACGTCGGCCGAGTCGGCGCCCGACGACTGGATGGCGGTCGCCATTTCGGTGGCTCCCGCAGTGTCGGCCACCGGAACACCGGTGACCTCGACGCCGAGCTGCTCGAGGATCGGCTTGGTGAGGGCCTCGAAGGCCACGGTTCCCGCCGGGTTGTCGTTGTAGACCACGGCGACCTTCTTGACTTCCCTGCCCTCGATCTCCGGCACGTACTTGGCGGCGAAGACCGACAGACCCTGGATCACGCCCGGCGAGCCCGGC
>JBMTPW010000032.1:0-11367 GCA_049444115.1 Ilumatobacteraceae bacterium
CCGGCCAGACCGGCGAGAAGTATCGAAACGAACGCCGCGAACCGGGCCACGGGTGACGGAAGAGCCGAGAGGGGACGTTGATCGGACACGCCCTCATCGTAACTCGGCACCTCGTAGGCTCCGTTCGTGGCCACTGTTGGTGAAACCTCCATCACGGTGGTCGTGCCGACCTACAACGAGGCCGGCAACATCCTCGGACTTCTCGAACGGATCGGTGCCGTCCTGCCTGCAGCTCGGATCATCGTCGTCGACGACGGCAGTCCCGATGGCACCGCTGATCTGGTTGAGTCGAGTCGAGTCACGAAGGATGAAGGTGTTCGGGTTCTGCGTCGATCGGGAAAACAAGGACTCGGAGCGGCGTACCGCGCCGGTTTCGCTGCCGCTCTGGCGGATGGAGCGGAGATCTGCATTCAGATGGACGCAGATCTGTCCCATGACCCCCAGTACCTCCCGGCCCTCGTGTCGGCCGTGACCACTGGTGCCGACGCGGCCCTCGGTAGCCGCTACATCCCGGGAGGGAGCATCGAGAACTGGCCGCGCCTGAGGCGATTTCTGTCTCGCTGGGGCAATCGGTTCGCCGCTGGCATGTTGGGGCTGGCCGTCAATGACGCCACGAGCGGATTCCGGGCGTACCGGCGTTCGTTGTTGGAGGCAATGTCGTTCGAGACCGTTCGGGCCGAGGGATACGGATTCCAGATCGAGATGACCCACCGTGCCGTGCGGGGCGGGGCGCGGATCATCGAAGTCCCGATTCTGTTCAAGGATCGCACCGTCGGAGAATCGAAACTCACCCATCACATCATCGGAGAGGCGTTCGTTCTGGTGGTGGGCCTGTGGTAACGAGACCGGCTCCTGAGGAGACTGCGACGGTGAGGAGTTCCGACCGCACGATTCTTCATGTCGACATGGACGCGTTCTACGTCTCGGTGGAGATGCGCCGGCACCCCGAATTGCGAGGCCGGCCGGTGGTGGTCGGCGGTTCGGGATCCCGGGGAGTGGTGGCCGCAGCGAACTACGAAGCTCGTCGCTTCGGAGTCTTCTCGGCGATGTCCTCGGCCAAGGCCCGCCGCCTTTGCCCGGACGCAGTGTTCCTCGACGGTGATCATGCCCTCTACGCCGATGTCAGTTCCGAGGTGATGGCCATCTTTCGCGACGTCACCCCGTTCGTCGAGCCACTGGCGCTCGACGAGGCGTTCCTCGATGTCGGAGGAGCTACTCATCTCTTCGGTACCGGAGTCGACATCGCCCGTTCGATTCGGCAACGGGTCCACGACGACCTCATGTTGCCGTGTTCGGTGGGTGTTGCGAGGTCGAAGTTCATCGCCAAGTTGGCCTCGAAGGCGGCCAAGCCGATCATCGAGAACGGACGAATTCGACCAGGGCCGGGAGTGACGGTGGTGGAACCGGATCGGGAACTCGAATTCCTCCACCCTTTGCCGGTCCGGGCCCTGTGGGGTGTCGGTCCGGCCACGTTCAAGCGACTCGATCGCCTCGGAATCCGAACGGTGGGGGACCTCGCACTGCTCGACGAGGGCACGCTCATGCGAGCGGTCGGGCAGGCGCTCGGACATCATCTCCATGCTCTGGCGCGCGGCATCGATGAACGTCCGGTCGAAATCGACCGGACGATGAAGTCGATCGGCCGGGAGGAGACCTTCGCGCACGACATCGTGGATGCCGGGATCCTTCGAAGCGAAGTGGTTCGTCTTGCCGACGATGTGGCCCGCCGCCTGCGGAGTCATGGATTGGCCGCCAAGACCGTGACATTGAAGGTTCGTTTCGGCGACTTCGAGACGATCACCCGGTCGAGCACTCCTTCGGCCCCGGTGGCTTCGGCGCCGGCCTTGGTGCGTGTGGTCGAGCCCATGCTCTCGGTCATCGCCATCAGCCGGGGTATTCGTCTCGTAGGGGTGAGTGCCAGCAGTCTCACGGCGCCTGCGGCCCAACTGTCGTTGCTGGAGGAATTGGGCTCGACGGAGTCGATCACCGTGGACGACGTGGAACGAACCTGGGCGCCCGCCAGCACTGTCATCGACGAGATCCGGCTGAAGTTCGGCTCTCGGGCCATCGGACCCGGCAGCGCAATGGTTTCCCGTCATCGTTCGACTCCGTGGGGCCCGCGGAATGACGAGCCCGGCTGACCTGCGTTGCCATGGGAGCCCGAGTCTGGGAGACTGAGGTCGGAGGTGATGGTTGTGGCATTGTCCGACGACGAACAGAGGATCCTGCGTCAGATCGAGCAGGAGTTGCAGAACGATTCGAAGTTCGCCCAGGCAGTGTCGCCGTCGGGTCTCTACACCCACTCGGTGCGCACCGTGCGCTGGGCGGTGGTCGGTCTGGTCGCCTGCCTCGCCCTTCTCGTTGCCTTGCTGCAGGTCCACTTCGTGGCAGCTTTCGCGGTCTTCCTGGCCATGCTGGCCTTGGTGGCGGTGATCGAGCGCAACGCCCGGGCCATGGGCAAGGCCGGTATCCAAGACGTCGCCGGAGCAATCCGCAAGGCCCGTTCCTCAGTGGGTCGCCGACTCCCGTGATCCTTTCAGTCCCGAGAGACTGAATACTGCCCACGGGTCGACTCGCGCTCGCATTCGCGTTCGCCACGGCAATCGAGCGAGGCGTGTGGACAGATACGTGTCCGTCCGCTCCTGCCATGAGCGCGACTCCTCGGAATCGAAGCGTCTCCCGGCGTAGAGATGCTCGGTGACGACGGCGGCCAGTTCGTCGATGAACGGGTCCTCGTCCCAGAGGCGCGAGGTCGCACGATTGGCGATTTCGCGCGGAGACAGTGAGCGATCGAATGGACCTCGTTCGAATTCGTACAGTGCCACTACCCGTCGCCAACAATCGAGCACGATGTCGGTGCGCCGACGCCGCGCCGCCTTCCGCATGAGAGTCGGCAGACCGACGAGCCAGAGAAGTCCGATGACGGCCAGTCCTCCTGCCCACCGCCACATCGACGATGATGATGATCCGGAGGCGTCATTCACGGTGGTGGTTGGAACATCGGGCTGAGCCGGGGGAGCCACCGAGGGTTCGATCGCCGGAGCGGTCGTCGATGTGGCCGGTGCAGCCGGCGCGGGAACCGGAACCGTCTCGTCCTGCTGTTCCGGCACGTTGGTGTAGCCAGCGTTGGGCGCACCGCGTCCGGGAGTAGGTTCGAAGAGCACCCAGCCGATGCCGTCGAACCAAAGTTCCGGCCAGGCGTGGGCGTGCTGGGAGCGAACTTCGTACACGCTCCGCCCTTCTTTCTCGCCGATCACTTCTCCTGGGGTGAACCCGACGGCGACCCGGGCCGGTATGCCCAGCATGCGTGCGAAGAGCGCGAACGTGGAGGAGAATTGTTCGCAGTATCCGGTCCGACGTTCGATGAAGGCCAGGGTCGCCCCTGCACCCAGATCCGTGGGAACGTCGAGGGAATAGGTGAAGGTGTCGCGGAAATACGACTGCAGGGACAGTGCTTGTTCGTACGGTGAGGCCGAGGGGTCGACGACTCCGGTCAGGATCTGCCGCAATCGATCGATCTCATCCGATGGCGGTATCTCGAGATACGAGCTGTCGATGTCGTCGAGTGTCGGTGGAGAAGTTGCCGTGGCCGCTCCCAGCAGTTCCGGGCGCGGAGAGACGATGTTCGAAAGCAACTCGTAGGAATCGTTGATCTCGAGACCGCTGCCTCCGACGACGACGCTGCCGGTCCGCAATTCGTAGAAGAGACTGCGACTGGCGGACCGGAGCTGGATCGGCTCGAAGGCGATCGGAAGGAGGAGTCCGGCCAAATTCGTCACGGTCACACGTTGGGCATTCGGGACGACGTCCAGCCCGACAGGTGGTGATGGATTGACGGCTGCGAGATCTCCTCCGGCGTCGTCGAGAAGATCTTCGGGCACCGTCCACGTGGAGCCATCGAAGACCGGGAGAGCGGTGAGGCGCCAATACGATGAACGTTCGGCGGTCACGGTGAAGAGAACCCGATCGGTGGGATTCGCAAGCCGCCGCCGCACGTCCACGAGCGGCTCGAGCGTCCGTGAATCACCTTGCCTCCGGGTGAGAAGCCAGGCCTCCTGCGACGCGCCGGGGAGCCGTGGACCGGCAATGGCGGCAAGCGTCCCGATCGACGCACCGAGAACCACTCCGCCGAGAGCCAGTCTCAGAAACGTTCGCGCCGGGCGGTACCCGACCGCGTTCGGTCGGGCGAGGATGTGCATGACGCGGTCGCGCGCCCGAACGATCGCCACTGCGACGAGAACCGAGCCGATCCAGATCGCCGCGCTCGGCACGCGGAGACGATCCATTCCCACCGCAGCAAGGACCACGAAGATCACGGTGGCCGGGACGAAGGCCTCGACTCGCCCTCCGAAGCGGAAGGCGAAGGAATCGGCGAGCACCGCCGACAAGCCGAGCGAAACCAAGGCCACCAGACCGAAGCCGGAGGCTTGGGGTACGGGAGGAACCACGTCTCCGAGCAGGCGCCACGATTCTCCGATCTGCGACGAGAAAGAAGACCAGGTTTCGCCCAAGGGAAGTCCGTAGCGCAAGGTGGACGAGAGTGACAGGTGGCCGACGAGGACGAAGACGGAGACGATCAGTACCGGTAGGGCAACAAGGAATGGCACGCGCAGATAACGGAGAAACGCCGCCAAGGCGTGCGCAAGGACGACCATGACGACCAACGGGCGGAGGAAGGTCCACCCCTCGAAGATGCGCGCAAAGGAAACGGCTGTGGCCAGGTTGACGGCGGCCAGGGAGACGACGCCGACGACGTCATGGAGTAGACGGTTGACATTCGGTGTTCGAATGGCGGGAGCGGGTCGCAGACCATCGTTCATGGCGTCGAGCCTTGGCGCGACAGAATGCTCCATTCGCTCGCGAAGGCGGAGAAGTCGGAGCAGTGGAGCGTGAACCACCTGTCGTGGTCGATGCTCGGATCATTCGTCTCTTCGCAGTGGACGACGATGGTGGCATGACCGGTGCCCATCAGATGGTCCGCGCTTTCGAGCCAGAAGCGGTCGCGGATTCCACAGACGATCACGTTGACTCGGAACTCACCGGGATCGTTCAGTCGGGTGGGTGACGCGGTGACCGTCCCCGGTTGGATCTCGGCGAGACAGCGCATGGCATCAGGACGCGTCTCCGCATCGATGGCAGCGTCGAGATGACCAGGAATGCTCACATGCACCCGAGGTTCGGACTCGAGACCGGTGGTCGCGGCTGAACCGACGAAGGATGCAACCACCGAAATCGCCCGTTCGAAACCCGCTGCGCTGTAGGTGGTTGCGTCATGATCGAGGAGCATGTGAACGACGAGGGGCGCTCGTGACACGTACTCGTTGAGAGTGAGAATGTCGTGACGGGCACTGGCCTTCCAATTGATTCGCCGAAGATCATCGCCAGCCACGTATTCCCGGAGGGAGCGGAATTCCAGGTCGACCGTCAGGCGATCGAGAAGGCGCCGGATGAAATCGATCAGGACGCCCTCGCATCGCCGGGGATCGGGGAGAGCGATCGACGTCCATCGAGGGTGCACGACGACGTCGGTTGGGCTGCCGATGCGGCGCCGACGACCGAGCAATCCGAGCGGATCGGACAGTTCGATCGTTGCTGGGCCGAGAGTGAGAACTCCGCGGCGAGTGGTGGGAACCCGATACTGAACCCGAGCTGGTCGATGACGTGGAAGAGGCGCGAGCGTGAGTCCGACACGACCTTCGCCTCCGACCTCGTCTGTCAGATCGCACGTCGGTGTTCGTCGCGTCGGTACCAACGTGAGTGTCACGAAAATGTCGTTTTCGGCCGTGGGGTTGGCCGGCTCGAACGTTCTGCGGATGTCGAGATCCACGATTCGGGTTCGGACGTGCACCGCAGCGGCCAGGACTCCGAGGATCAGACCGGTCCCGATGACGTAGAGTTCGATCAATCCGAACAACCGACCGGAACCGATCGTGACGGCTCCGAGCACGACGACCGCTCCGGCCGAGGCCGCGGGCATCTCAGCGTCCTGACGGCACCGGAACCGACGCCACGATCTCGGCGAGGATGTCTGCCGGGGTCACGCCTTGGGACGCCTGATCGTGTCGCACCGAGAGACGATGGGCCAATACTGGCTCGACCAATTCCTTGACATCGTCGGGTGTGGCGAAATCGCGTCCGCGGGAGGCTGCCAGAGCCCGCGCGGCTCTGGCCAATTGCACGGTGGCGCGTGGAGACAGGCCGAGACGCAATCCGGGGTGGCGGCGACTGGATTGGGCGATTTCGACCAGGTACGCCTTCAGGGGATCCACCATGCGCACCTGACCCGCAGCCCGGATCATCGCCGCCACGTCCTGGGAGCGAACGACGGGCTCCAGTTGGTCGACGCCACCGGCGACGGCATCGAGGATGTCCATTTCAGCGTCGCGTCCGGGGTATCCGATGGACATCCGAATCAGGAACCGATCCATCTGGCTCTCGGGCAGCCGGTAGGTCCCATCCTGTTCCACGGGGTTCTGGGTGGCGATCACGAGGAACGGTTGAGGGAGGTGATGTGTTTGGCCGTCGATGGTGACCTGGCGTTCTTCCATGGCCTCGAGAAGAGCGGACTGGGTCTTCGGAGATGCGCGGTTGATCTCATCGGCGAGCACGATGTTGGCGAAGATGGGTCCGGGTTGGAAGACGAAGGTTTCCTGCTGACGGCTCCACACCGAGACTCCCACGAGGTCCGATGGAAGAAGGTCGGGTGTGAATTGGGCTCGCTTCCAGGTGCAGTCGATGGAGGCCGCCAATGCCTTGGCCAAGCTGGTCTTTCCCACACCCGGTACGTCCTCGACCAGGAGATGCCCGTCAGCCAAAAGGGCCACCAGGGCCAATTCAATGGTCGACCGCTTGCCGTGCAGGACCAAGGCGACGTTGTCGACTATCTCGTCGAAGAGATGGGAGAAGGATCGGGCAGAGCGCGGTGAAGTCGATTCGGAGAACCGCGACGAAGTCGCTTCGGAAAACCCGGCCACATCGACACGCTAGAGCCTGTGGACCTCGTTCGGGGGTCGTGCCACGCGGTTCGAGTCACCCGGATTAGCGTGTGCTCATGATCGGTGGACCGGGAATTCTGGCCGTCGACATCGGTGGCAGCAAACTTGCTGCCGGCGTGGTGACACCACGGGGTGAGGTCATGTTGCGCGACCGTGTGCCGACACCGGCGCGTGATCCGTGGCCGCAACTGGCGGGTTTGATCAAACGCCTACGCGCCGCTGCCGACGATTTCACCCTCGTGGCCTGTGGAGTGGCCTGCGGAGGTCCGATGGACCTGCTCGCAGCCACGGTGTCTCCGCTCAACGTCCCGTCATGGAAGGAGTTCGCCCTCCGCGATGCCGTGGCCGACCTCATCGGGCTTCCGACATTTCTCGACAACGGAGCCAAGGCCCAAGCCCTCGCCGAGGGCTGGGTGGGGTCAGGGGTCGGACTCGCAGATTTCGTCTTCGTGGCCGTCGGTACCGGCGTCGGTGCTGGAGTCGTCGCCGACGGACGACTGCTGTCCGGGGGAGCAGGAAATGCTGGTCATATCGGACACGTGATCGTCGAACCCGGGGGGCGACCGTGTCGCTGTGGTGGTCGCGGGTGTCTGGAGACGTATCTGTCCGCTCCGGCGATCGAGGCCGAAACCGGGCGGGGTGCACCGTTCGCCCCTCAGATGATCATCGACCGCAATGGGCAGTACCTCGGTCGAGCTCTCGCGTCGGTGGCTGCGGTCCTCGACACTCGGACGTTCCTCGTCGGAGGAGTCGTCGCCGATGCCTGGGGCGAACCTTTCTTGGAACGTGTGCGGACCGAATTCGACGCTCGCTCGCGTCTGCAATTCACTCGTGACGCCGATATTCGGGCCGCCCGGCTCGCAGGGTCGGGAGCGCTGATCGGGGCTGACGCGGTCGCTTTGGCGCAACTGCCACCCGAGCTCTTGATGACCTCTCCCGCGTGAGTCCGCAGCAGAGGTCGCGCCGGGAGTAGTTTCGGCTCATGCGACCCACGTACGACTCATCGGTCGATTCGTTCCGCGCCGAGGTTCGTGACTATCTCCGCCGTCATCTCCCTTCGGATTGGAAGGGAGTCGCCCACCTGCCCGCTGACGAGACGCATGGATGGATCATGGCGTGGAGGGCTGCATTGTACGAAGCGGGGTACCTGGCACCGGGTTGGCCCAAGGAGTACGGCGGCGGTGGATTGTCGGCATTGGAACAGGTGGTTCTGGCCGAGGAGTTCGCCCGTGCCGGAGTGCCGACCGGTGGCCCCAACGATGGTTTCGGAATCACCATGTTGGGCAACACCTTGCTGCAATGGGGGACCGAGGAACAGAAGAAGTATTACCTGCCGCGAATTCTTTCCAATGACGACGTGTGGTGTCAGGGCTACAGCGAGCCCAATGCCGGAAGTGATCTCGGATCACTGGGACTGCGCGCAGTCCTCGACGGAGATCAGTGGGTATTGAATGGTCAGAAGATCTGGACATCGGCGGGACACTTGGCCGACCACATCTTCACTTTGGCTCGTACGGATCCCGACGCTCCCAAGCACAAGGGCATTTCTTTCATGTTGGTGGACATGAGGCAGCCGGGAATCGAAGTGCGCCCGATTCGCATGATCAGCGGCGAGAGCGAATTCAACGAAGTCTTCTACACCGACGCGACCTGTCCGAAGGACTCCATCGTTGGCGGGCTCAACAACGGGTGGGCAGTGGCCATGACCTTGCTCGGCTACGAGCGCGGCGAGGGGGCGGCTACGGTTCCCGTGCGATTCCAGGGCGAATTGGACCGTCTCTTGCTTCTGGCCAAGGAATACGGGGTGGATTCCGATCCACGAGTGCGGCAGTTGCTGGCCCGGTCCTACACCAAGGTTCAGGTGATGAGGTATCTGGGACTGCGCACTCTCACCAAATTCCTTGCCGGCCATCATCCTGGCCCCGAGGGCGGAATCTTCAAGCGGTACTGGAGCGAATTCCACCAAGAGGTGACCGAGTTGGGGGTGACCATTCTCGGCGCTGCTGCGATGTGCCCGGAGGGAAGACTTCCCCTGAACGCTTTCCAGCCCGATGATGCCCGTGCCCCGAACACCAGCGGAAGTTGGGTCGGAGTGTTCCTCAATGCCCGGGCTGGCACGATCTATGCCGGCTCGTCGCAGATCCAGTCGAACATCATCGGTGAGATGGTGCTCGGTCTACCCAAGGAACCGCGCTAGCCGTGTCCCGAACCTCGAAGTTGATTCCCATCGTGGCGGCCGTGGTCGTCCGGCCGGGGCTGTGGAGGGTCGGACTGCGAGCGGTGCGGAACATGGCGCCGCGAGGTTGGTGGCGTCGCCGTCCCTTCCTGCCGGTACCGGCCCATGATTACATGGCGTTCAGAATTCAGACTCAATACGGAGGCGATGGAACGAACCCTCCCCGGCCCAGCGATGTGCTGGAATATCTCCGATGGTTGCGACGATGGACCTGACAGCGGGAGGCGGTTGATCCCGCCATGCGCAGTTCGCTCGTCTTGAACGCGACCTACGAGCCGCTGAGTGTGGTGCCGGTTCGGCGGGCGGCCTGTCTGGTGCTCGATGACAAGGCCGAAGTGGTCGAACATGACGGGACGGTGTTGCGTTCGGAGAAGTTGGCACTGGCGAGCCCCTTGGTGATCCGCCTTCGCTACATGGTGAAGGTGCCGTACCACCGAAAGACCGCCCTGTCGCGACGAGCAGTGTTCGCCCGCGACGAACATCGATGTCAATACTGCGGGGGAGCGGCGGACTCCATCGATCACGTCATGCCCCGTTCACGCGGTGGCCTGCACATCTGGGAGAACGTCGCCGCGGCCTGTCGTCGATGCAATCTGGACAAGCGGGACCGCACTCCCGATGAAGCGGGGATGCGTCTGGCCCGTTTGCCCCATGCCCCGCGGGAACAGGCCTGGGTCACCGTGGCCGTCGGTCATGTTCCCGAGGCCTGGAAGCCGTACTTGGCCCAGGCTTCATGACGGCGGTCGAGTTCTTTCGCGGAGCTTCGGCCTCGACGTACCACGCCCGCGAATTGCCGAGCGATCCGAGACCACACGTCTGGGTCTTCGACCCGGCGTGTCCGGCCCTGGTTCTCGGTTCCACACAGAGCGAGTCCCTCGTCGACGAGAGCGCGGCACGATCACGGGGAATCGAGGTCGTCCGCCGTCGGAGTGGCGGTGGAATGGTGCTTCTCATGCCAGGGGAAATGATCTGGATCGACGTCCTCGTGCCCCGAAGGCATCATCTCTGGCGCGTCGATATCGGCACCGCGCCAGTGTGGTTGGGAGAGTCCTTGGCGGGAACGTTGACTCGCTCGGGTCGCTGTGGAGAGGGAATCCACGTGCACACCGGAGCAATGCAGACCTCGCAATGGTCCGGACTGGTGTGTTTCGCCGGTCGGGGGCCTGGGGAGGTCTTCGCCGCGGATGGTTCGAAGATCGTGGGCATCAGTCAGCGGCGAACCAGTGATTGGGTCCGGTTCCAGTGCATCGTGTCCTTGCGATGGAATCCGGAGACGTTGGTGGCACTCCTGGCGCCGCCTCGTCCGGAAGTTCTCGACATCGCCACGTTTGGCGCCTCGATTTCGGCTGGTGGTTCCGTGGACGACGAACGTCTCCGCGAAGACCTGGTGGGCGAATTGGTCACGGTGCTCGACGTGACCGGTGAGCCGATGCTTCGACCACGGTGAAAGTCATGGGCGACCGGGGGCTGCGCCTGCGTCGATGACCCCTCAGCCGATGATCTCTCGGCCGATGATCTCTCAGCCGATGATCTCCGGTGGAGTGGTGACCTTGCAGCGGTCGATGGCTTTGGTGAAGGGGTAGGGGTTCACGGCCGCTCCGCCTCCCGGGTGATACTCGAAGTGCAGATGCGGTGTCGAGGTGTTTCCGGTGGCACCGACGTAGCCGATCACCTCTCCGGCCCGCACGACCGAACCGACTTTGATCCCCTCGGCGAAGGACGAGAAGTGGGCGTAGTGGAAATATGTGCCGTCGGCGGCGGTCAGACGCAGCGCGTTGCCGCCGAGGGATCCGGCGCGATCGAGGAACTGTCGAGTGATGGTTCCCGCGGTCACGGCGTACACGGGGGTCCCGGTGGCGGCGATGATGTCGACCCCTTCATGGCGACGCCCGCCGGATCGAGGCGCACCCCAGGTATCGGCGAAATAGCAGGGGCCGAGAACCGGGAAGACTTGGAGGGGATTGCTGGCAGGAGGGGCATCCGTCGACGGCGGAGCAGGAGCTGGTGACGGAGCGGGAGCAGTTGGGTCGACCTTGGCCGGGGGCAGTGCCCCCGGAATCAGGCCGAGAAAGAGGGCTGTTCGCATGTCGACGACTCCATTGGCCGGAAGGCCCTGAGCGCGCTGGAAGGTCGACA
>JBMTPW010000033.1:0-11351 GCA_049444115.1 Ilumatobacteraceae bacterium
TAGCGCGCTTGACTGGGGGTCAAGAGGTCGCAGGTTCAAATCCTGTCAGCCCGACTGAACGGCAGGTTCGACTGCCTTTCCCGACGGCATCTCGGCAGCCATTTCCTTCGGCCCGTGGGAACTACCGTGGAGACATGTCTCCGACCCGATCCCTCTCGGAAGCCGACTCCAAAGCCCTTCTCGGCGGGTTCGACGTCCCTTTCGCTCCCGAACGCCAGGTGCGAACTCCTGAAGAGGCCGCTCTGGCCGCCGAGGAACTCGGTTTTCCGGTCGCCCTCAAGTTGTGCGGGGACTCCATCGCCCACAAGACCGAACGTGGCTTGGTGAAACTGTCCCTCGCCGATTCCCGACAGGTCGAGGACTCGGCACGGGATCTACTCGGTCGGGCCACAGTCGACGACGGGGAAGTCACCTTGCTCGTCGCACCGATGGTGCGTGGCAATCGAGAATTCATCGTCGGACTGTTGCGTGATCCCCAGTTCGGACCGGTGATCATGCTCGGGATCGGTGGGATCTTCGCCGAGGTCCTCGGTGACGTGGTCTTCCGTCCTGCGCCGCTGGATGCCGTCACCGCCGAAGAGATGCTCGCCGACCTCCGGACCAAGAAGATCCTCGGTCCTTTCCGCGGCGAAGCCGCGGTCGACTCAGCGGCCATCGTTCGTCTGCTCACCGGACTCTCATCTCTGATCGCGGCCCATCCCGAGGTGGTGAGCGTGGACGTGAACCCGCTGATCATCACCACCGATGGACGGCCAGTGGCGGTCGACGCCCTGGTGGAGGTCGCCGATGGGTCGGGGCCTGCCGCGACCCAGGCGCCGCGAGCACGTCCCACCGTGGAGCAATTCCGCGCCTTGTTCGAACCTCGCGGTGTTCTCATCGCCGGCGCTTCCACACATCCGGGCAAGTTCGGATTCGTCTCGTTGCACAACGTGCTGGCAGCCGGGTACCGCGGTGCCGTCCATGGAACCAACCTCCACGGGGAAGAAGTTCTCGGAATCCGAACCGTGGCCGACGTGGATGCCTTGCCCGAGGGGGCCATCGATCTCGTCTTCGTGTGCACGCCTGCTGCGGCCAATGTCGATCTCCTGCGTGCCTGCGCCAAGAAGGGCATCAAAGCCGCTTTTCTCACCTCGGCCGGATACGGAGAAGCCGGCGAGGACGGCCGTCGCGCCGAAGCCGAGCTGGTGGCCCTCGCCGACGAGTTGGGCATCCTGCTGGCCGGCCCCAACGGTCAAGGCGTCGTGAGCACGCCGGCCAATCTGTGCGCCCAGATCGTGGCTCCATATCCGCCGGCGGGACGGATCGGAGTCGCCAGTCAGAGCGGAAACTTCGTCTCGAGTTTCATGAACTGGTCGCGTTCCACCGGAGTCGGCATCAGTCGGGCAGTTTCGGCCGGCAACGCGGCGGCGGTCTCGGTCGCCGATTATCTCGACTATTACGCCGATGATGAGCGAACGGCAGTGGGTCTGGCCTACATCGAGGGAATCGGAGATGGCCGAACCTTGATGAACCGTCTTGCCGCTGCGGCGCGTCGCAAACCGCTCGTCGTCGTCAAGGGTGGAGCAACCCAGTTGGGCGCGCGCGCCGCCTCGTCGCACACCGGAGCCCTGGCCGCCAACGATTCGGTCTTCGACGGCCTGTGTCGTGCCGGAGGGATCACCCGCGCCGCCACCGTGGAGGAGGCATTCGAAGCAGCGGCGACCTTCGCCACACAGCCTCTCCCAGCCGGGCCGAATACGGTCATTCTGACCACGGCGGGCGGTTGGGGAGTCGTCACGGCGGATGCCATCGCCGCCGATGGCGAGTTGCGCCTCCTCGATCTTCCCGACGATTTGCGCTCCGCCATCGACCAACTCCTGCCACCTCGATGGAGCAGATCCAATCCGGTGGACTGCGCCGGTGGAGAGACTCGAGACACCATCCCGCAGATCCTGCAGTTGATCGCCGAACATCCCGAAGTTCACGCGATCGTGTATCTCGGAATCGGCATCCAGTCGAACCAAGCTCGCCTCTTGCGCGAAGGAGGGTTCTATCCCGACCACGGCATCGAGCGCATCGTCGCCTATCACGAACGACAGGACGAGCGTTTCGGCCAGGCCGCCGACGAATTGTCGCGACGAACCGGCAAACCCATCCTCACCGCAACGGAATTGGCGGTGGCCGATCCTGCGAATCCAGGACCGGCGACGGTGCGGGCCTCGGGACGTCTTTGCTATCCGTCCGGCAACCGTGCGGTGGCTGCGCTCGGACACCTCCACCGGTACGCCCGGTATCGACGGCGCCGAGGTCTCGACTGAATCATGGTGGAAGATCGCTCAACGGAGATCGGAACGTGTCCGCAGCCGTGAACAACCGACGGACGCGTCGTTCGCGCAATCCGCTTCCGACCTTGATGTTCCTGGTGACCTTTCCATCGGTGGTTCTCGGTGGCGTGTGGCGATTCGCCGATTCCCAGGACAACAGTGATCCTCCCCCCATCGACGCCGCGGCAGATCTTCCCGAAGCCGTTCCGATGACCCCGGTTCTGTCGGCTCGGCGCAATCCGTTGGTACTGGCCCGGGAGTCGTCCTCGGCGTCTTTCGAGACGGGCCAGCCCCCCCGGATCCTGTGCGGCCATCTCGGTGGATGGAATCCTGAGTCTTTCCGATGGCATCGACACTCCGGTCACCCCCGCCAGCACTCTCAAGTTCGTCGTCGGTGCGGTCGCACTCGAGGTGCTGGGCGCCGACACCGTGTTCACCACCGAGGTGCGCGCCGATGTCTCCCAAGGTTCCGCCGGCACTCTGTATGTGGTCGGCGGAGGGGATCCGATGCTCGCCGCAGCCTGGTACCCGAACGATGCCGCGCTGACGCGATACCCACAGCAACCGGCCACTTCTCTGGATCAACTGGCCGACCTGGTCATCGCCTCCGGATTGCAGCGCGTCGCCGGAAACGTCGTCGGCGATGCGACGCGCTACGACGCCGAGATGTATCCACCGACGTGGCCGATTCCTTTCCGTGCCGTCGAAGGAGGACCCATCGGGGGTCTGATGGTCAACGACAATGCCGTCTTTGACGACAGGGCCCGAGCCACCGATCCCGGAATCGGAGCAGCAGCCGAATTCGCTCGTCTCCTCTTGGAACGGGGCGTCTCCATCAGCGGCGGAGCGACATCGGGTCAGACACCCCAAGGCGTCGTCACTCTGGCCTCCATTTCTTCGGCTCCGCTGGCGGACATCGTCGGGGCCATGTTGCAGACCAGCGACAACAACACCGCCGAAATGCTCCTCAAGGAGATCGGATTGCGCGGTCGGGGACAGGGGACCAGGGCCGCGGGAATCGCCGTGGTCGAAGAACGCTTGCGGGCTTGGGGCATCTCCATGGCGGGATGGACGATGGTCGACGGTTCCGGCTTGTCGCGCGAGAACAAGATCACCTGCGCCGATTTCTTGGCAATACTGGAGCGGTACCGTACCGGCGATCAGTTGGTCTCGCGACTGTCCGTGGCCGGCTCGAGCGGCACGTTGGCTACTTTCTTCGTCGATGGACCTCTGGAGGGTCGCCTGTCGGGGAAGACCGGAACTCTGACCGGGGTCAAAGGACTCATCGGGTTCGTCGACACTCTCGGTGGATCGATCATGCGCATCGTGATCCTGCTCGAGGGAGAGGGTGTCAGTCAGGACGATGTCTTCCGTCCGATCTGGGAGCAGTACCTTGCCGATGCCATCGGCGCATACGCCTCGGGACCGAGTGCCGAGACATTGGCTCCGGCTGCGGCGCTGACATCTCTCGCGCCGTGATGAACCCGTCCCCGTATCGACTTCCGATGTTCCCGCTGGGAACTCCACTCCTGCCTGGACGGTTGTTGCCGCTGCGACTCTTCGAACCGCGGTATCTGGCCTTGCTGCGCGAGTGTCTCTCACAGGAGTCCCCCGAATTCGGAGTGGTGCTCATCGAAGCCACGCCGCGACCTTCCGGAGACGTGTCGGTCTTGGCAGTCGGACGTCGACGACTCCGTGTCGTCGAGTGGCTACCGGATGATCCACACCCATGGGCGATGATCGAGGACTGGAGCGACGAGAGCGACGGAAGTCCTGCGGTCCAACGAACCATGATCCAGGACGCCCTCGCCCGTGTTCGCTCCATCGCCGCTCTGTCCGGCTCGCAGCATGGAGACCTTCTCGATCGACTGGAAGAGTCCGTCGATGCGTTCGACTCCACGACGACGACCTACGCCCTGGCCGGTTCCGTCGGATTCGGCGCCTCCGATCAACATCGGCTCCTGCTGTGCCCCGGAGTCACCGAACGTCTCACCTGCATGATGGAACTCCTGGACGACCTCGAAGCCGTCATTCGATTCCATCAGGCGCCGAATGCCTGATGACGACCCCTCTCCCCGGTGGGGAAACGCCGATTGCCTGCTAGAAACATGGCGTGTCCCCGCCGGACCCAAAATCGGAACCACGTGAGTCGGCCAGCGTGACACGGCACGAATCGGCCAGCGTGTCCGATGTCTTCGATCTGGTCAAGGATTACGCCAAACAGGAGACCCTCACCCCCCTGCGCGGCGCCGGGCGCTGGCTGGCGCTCGGGAGTGCTGGCGCGATTCTCCTCGGCCTCGGCTTGTCTCTCATTCTTCTCGGCCTCCTGAGGTTCCTCCAGACGGAGTTCACCGCCTTCGATGGCGGCTTCAGTTGGGTGCCGTACCTGGTGGTTCTCATCGTCTGCATCATCTTGACCGGCATGTCGCTGGCTCGGGTCAAACGAGCCACCCTGGGGAAGGAGCCCTCCTGATGGCTGAACGTCAATCGCCGATCTCTCGTGCCGATATCGAGAGCAAGTTGCGAGCGTTGCAAGGTGACGTGCAGGACAAGGTCGAGGATCGCAGGTCGACGATCATGGTGGTGGCCGGAGTCATCGGAGTCGTACTCGTGGTCAGTTTCTATCTCCTGGGTCGACGTAGTGGACGACGACGCTCGACACTGGTCGAAATTCGGCGAGTGTGATCTTGGTGCCACTCGGCAGTTATCTCCGTACCCGAGGAATCAGGGATGGGATCTTCGGCGGTCGACGCGGATGGCTGGCCATCGGTCTCGTCATGTGGAGCGGTCGTCTCGTCAAGAAAATGGTGTCGCGTTCTTCGGAACTGGTGGCGGTGGAGAACCTGGAGCCGGGTCAGAGCATCACCGTGTCCGCCCTCGCCTCAGAAGAATCAGCGCGTCGCCGTCGACGCCGTGCCTGAGGGAACCGGTCGGTAGTCGTGTCGGATTCGCCGTCGTGAAGGGCATCCTGCGCAATCCTCGCCGAGAAAACGTCATCGAAGGCCGTCGCCGAGTGCTCGCTCTTCTCGCCGAGTTGAACTTGGCACGCGAATCCCACTTGGTCATCCGGAACGGCACGCTCGTTCCCGGGGACGCCGAATTGGACTCCGATGACACCATCGAGATCCGCCCGGTGATCTCTGGAGGATGACGACATGAAATGTCGTACCTGTCGCGGTCCGGCGATCATCGATCTGCCACGCCACAACGCCAACTTCTGTGCCGAGCACTTCTTGCAGTTGTGTCGACGTCAAGTGCTGAAGGCCATCGAGGACTTCGACATGTTCGGCCCGTCGGCTCGTCTCCTGGTGGCCGTGTCGGGAGGCAAGGACTCCCTCGCGGTCTGGGATCTGCTGGTCGATCTCGGTTACCGAGCAGATGGGCTCTATGTGGGACTCGGAATCGGGGATTACAGCGATTCGTCGCGACGGTACGCCGAGGAATTCGCGGCGCAGAGGAACCTTCACCTGCGCGTGGTGTCGTTGCCCGCGGAGCACGGGTTCGACATTCCCACGGCGGCCCGCGCCACTGGACGCGTGCCCTGTTCGGCCTGTGGCATGAGCAAACGACATGTTTTCGACTCCGTGGCTCGAGAGCACGGCTACGACGCATTGGTGACCGGCCACAACCTCGATGACGAAGCTGCGGTGCTCTACGGAAATGTCATGCGCTGGGACGTGGACTATCTGGCCCGCCAACTCCCCGTGCTCCCAGCCGGATCCGGCTTCCCGCGCAAGGTCAAGCCGCTGATTCGCCTGACCGAGCGAGAAATGGCCGCCTGGTGCATCGTCCGGGGTATCGACTACATCGTGGAGGAGTGTCCTTTGGCCGCAGGGAACCGCCACCTCAAGTACAAGGAGGCCCTGAACATGTTGGAAGAGGCCTCGCCGGGTTCGAAGGCCTCGTTCTACTTGGGCTTTCTCGATCGAATGGCGCCGTTGCTGACCGACACGGCGCGGATCGGCTCCGAGGCCCTGCACGACTGCGCTCGCTGTGGTGCTCCAACCGGCGCCGCCGCCGGAGAACTCTGTGCCTTCTGTCGCCTCGCCGAACGTTCGGCGACCCATGCACCCGTACCGGTCGAGGCGTTCGTGAAGAAACGCCGAGGTTCGTCATGAGCAGCTTTTGCTACGGTGACAAGGCCTTGTTGATCGACTCCAAGCAGCGTCGGTACCTGATCGATTTGTCCGAGGGTGGGGAGTTCCACAGTCATGCGGGCTTCGTTCCCCACGCCGACATCGTGGGCAGGGTCGAAGGAAGTCGGCTCCAGTCCACTCGCGGGGCCCGTTACATCGCCCTCCGTCCCACACTCGAGGATTTCGTTCTCGAGATGCCGCGCGGCGCGCAAGTGATCTATCCCAAGGATTTGGCCCCCATCTGCATGTTGGCCGACATCGGACCCGGGGTTCGGGTCCTCGAAAGCGGCGTCGGCTCCGGAGCCTTGTCGATGACGATGCTGCGCTATGGGGCGAGCATCGTGGGTTACGAACTACGGGAGGACTTCGCCCGACGAGCCACGGCGAACGTGCGATCCTTTCTCGGACCCGACGCCCTCGATCGCTATCACGTGGAAATCCGAGACTGTTACCTGGGTATCGACGACGGACCATTCGATCGCGTCGTGCTCGATCTCCCCGAGCCGTGGCAGGTGGTTCCCCACGCCCAAACGGCCTTGCGGACCGGTGGCATTCTCATCGCCTACACACCGTCCATCACCCAGGCCATGCAGACTCGTCAGGCTCTGGCCAACCCTCGATGGACGGGAACGCGCACCCTCGAGGTCTTGCATCGCGGATGGTACGTGGAAGGCGCCGCAGTACGACCCGACCACCGCATGGTGGCCCACACCGGATTCTTGACCGTCGGGCGACTATTGGAGGCCGAGGCCTGAATCACCGCTCAGGGTTCGATGAAAATGCACTCACCGGGGCACTCTTCGGCCGATTCGATGACTGCGTCCAGTTGCCCGTCGGGAATGTTGGCCATGCCGTCGCCACCTTGAGGATTGCCCTTGGCTGCAGCGAAGATCTTGTCTCCCTCTTTGACATAGGCGAGTCCGTCGTCGAGAAGGGTGAACACATCCGGGGCGATTTCCTCGCACAGACCATCACCAGTGCAGAGATCCTGATCGATCCAAACCTTCATGGGACTCGTGTACTCCTTGTCGATGACTTGCTATCGGGGTGGTGCGAAGACTGGCCTGGCACTGACATGATGCCACCGTGGAGCCGGTAATCGGCACCCTGGTGGCGACATCGCCCCCAAGGGGACGATGGATTGGATTCTACAACAGCAGTTCGGAGGTTTCCGATTCTGCGCCATGTTTCGTCGGGACCGTGGTTGTAGTTTCGGTGAAAGCAAGGGAGGAGGGCGCCGTGGAACCTGACGTGAACCCCGACGACGATCGATCCGAGGGTGCCTCCGACCTTCTTCCCGAATCGCCGGGAGCCGTGCCCGTCGACCCGGCCACCGAGATCGAACTCCTCCGACGACGGCTCGCCGATACCCCCCGGCGGGTTCGACAGCTGGAGGAGCGTCTCTTGGAGACCAAGGGCCTGTTGGCTCAGGAGTCGGCCAAGAACGAGCGTCTCAGCACCACTCTGCGCGAGGCCCGAGAGAACATCGCCCATCTGCGCGACGAGGTGGACAAGTTGTCCCAACCTCCTTCGGCGTACGGCGTCGTCGTCGGCAAGAACGACGACGGAACGGCCGACGTTCTCACCAGTGGGCGCAAGATGCGGGTGAATCTCCACCCCGATATCGACCTCGAGGTGCTGGAGCGCGGGGCCGAGGTGGTCCTGAACGAAAGTCTCAATGTGGTCACGGCTCGCACCTCGGAAGGCGTGGGCGAGGTCGTGACCATCAAGGAGATCCTGGATGACGGCATACGGGCCATCGTGATCGGTCGCACCGACGACGAGATGGTGTGCGAACTGGCCGATGTGTTGCGGGGGGTTCATCTTCGCAGTGGTGACACCGTGCGACTCGATCGTCGATCGAACTTGTTGCTCGAGAAACTACCGCGACCCGAGGTCGAGGATCTGCTGCTCGAAGAAGTCCCTGATGTCAGTTACACCGACATCGGTGGCCTCGACAATCAGATCGAACAGATCGCCGATGCGGTCGAGTTGCCCTTCCTTCATCACGATCTCTTCGCCGAATACCAGCTGCCGGCCCCGAAGGGGATCTTGCTCTATGGGCCTCCCGGATGCGGCAAGACCTTGATCGCCAAGGCGGTCGCCAACAGCCTCGCCCAGAAAGTGGCCGCTCGAACCGGTGACGAAAAGGGTCGCAGTTATTTCATCAACATCAAGGGTCCGGAGTTGCTCAACAAGTACGTCGGCGAAACCGAACGTCAGATCCGATTGGTGTTCCAGCGCGCCCGCGAAAAGAGCGAGGAGGGTTGGCCGGTCATCGTCTTCTTCGACGAGATGGACTCCATGTTCCGCACCCGCGGATCGGGAATCTCATCGGACATGGAATCCACCATCGTGCCGCAACTATTGGCCGAGATCGACGGTGTCGAGAGTCTGAAGAACGTCATCGTGATCGGGGCCACCAATCGCGAAGACCTGATCGATCCGGCCATTCTGCGACCCGGACGTCTGGACGTGAAGATCAAGATCGACCGCCCGAACGCCCTGGCGGCGCGCCAGGTCTTCGCGCGGTACCTGACCGACGAGATTCCCATCGCCTCCTCGGAAATCCGCACCGCCGGATCTCTCACCACAGCAATCGCATCCATGATCGACACCGCCGTCGAGTCCATGTACCGCGAGGATGAACTCAATCGCTTCTTGGAAGTCACCTACGCCAATGGTGACCGCGAAATCCTCTACTTCAAGGACTTCGCGTCCGGGGCGATGATCGAGAACATCGTGCGTCGGGCCAAGAAGTTGGCCATCAAGCGGCTCATCGCCGGGGGAGAAGGGGGCATCGCCGCCACGGACTTGCTGGATTCCATCCGCCAGGAATTCCGTGAGCACGAGGATCTGCCGAACACCACCAATCCGGACGACTGGGCGAAGATCTCCGGCAAGAAGGGGGAGCGCATCGTCTTCATTCGCACCCTCGTCAATCCGGCGAGTGATAATCCCGGTCTGGCCGGCGGCCGAGCCATCGAACGCAACGCCACTGGCCAATACCTCTGAGGCCGAGGGATCACCATGGCTGTTCCCAAGGTCTGCGGAATCGAAACCGAGTACGGCATCATCGTTCGTGGAGGCGACCCGAATCCGGTGGCCGCCTCGTCGGCCCTCATCAACGCCTATGTCGCGGCGAATTCCGCCCCCGTCGATTGGGATTTCGAACACGAGCGGCCCGGATCGGATGCCCGCGGGTTCAGTCTCGACACCGACCTCTACCCCGAAGTCGAACATCATCTGGTCAATGCAGTCCTCACCAACGGTGCCCGTTATTACGTGGATCACGCGCATCCGGAGATCTCCACTCCGGAATGCCTCACCGCGAGCGAGGCCCTGATCTACGACCGAGCAGCCGAAGAGATCGTCCGACGTTCGATGGAACTCGCGGCTGGTCACCTGGGCGACGGCTCGTCGATCGTGCTGTACAAGAACAACAGCGACGGCAAGGGCAACAGTTACGGATGCCACGAGAACTACCTCCTGGCTCGGGACGTCCCCTTCGGGCGATTGGCGGCGCAGATCACACCCCATTTCGTGAGCCGCCAGATCTTCACCGGGACCGGCAAGGTGGGTTGCGAATTTCCGGGATCGGCGATCGACGACGTTGCGTTCCAAGTGAGCCAGCGCGCCGACTTCTTCGAAGAAGAGGTCGGCCTGGAGACCACCCTCAAACGACCCATCGTCAACACCCGCGACGAGCCGCACTGCGATCCACAGAAGTACCGACGTCTCCATGTGATCGTGGGTGACGCCAACATGTCCGAAGTGGCCACGTTTCTGAAGGTCGGAACCACGGCTCTCGTGCTGTCGATGATCGAGGACAATGCACTCACCGTGGATCTGAGCTTGGCCCACGCCGTTCCGGCCATGCGCCAGGTGAGTTACGACCTCGGCCTCGATCGAACCTTGCTCCTGCGCTCGGGCGCGCGGATGAGTGCTCTCGACATGCAATGGTCCCTGCTGGAGATGGCCCGCAAGTACGAACAGTCCCATGGATTGGAGGCCGTCGGAGACGACGAGGGCCGACGAATCCTCGAGCTGTGGGAGCTGATCCTCGATGGGTTGTCCTGCGATCCCTCGAGTGTGGCCGATTCGGTGGACTGGGTCGCCAAGAAGCGCATCCTTGATGCCTTCGCCGAGCGCCATCGACTGCGGGCAGCCGATTCGCGACTCAAGGCGATCGACCTTCAGTACCACGACATGCGGCCCGACAAATGCTTGGCGGCACGCGTCGGTTTGCGAACTCTGGCCGACGTTTCCCGCGTTCATTCGGCGATGACCGAGCCACCCGAGACCACCCGCGCCTACTTTCGCGGCACGTGTCTGAAACGTTGGCCCGACCAGGTGGTAGCCGCCAACTGGGACTCGATGGTGTTCGACATCGGTCGTGATCCCCTCCGTCGAGTGCCCATGATGGAGCCTCTACGGGGTACCAAGGAGATGGTCGGTCCGCTTTTGGATTCCAGCGGTTCGTTGGCCGAATTGCTGGACCTTCTGGCCACCTGAGACATTCGAGCGCCATCTGACGGTGGTGATCCAGTCGCCCTCTGGCAGTATTGAGGCGTTGGTTCGTCCAAGGAGGTTTCCGGTGGCAGAGCGCGTACAGAGGCAGAAGACGAGCACCGACCGTTCGACTCCCGAACCGCAGGAGTCCGCCGCCACCACCGAACAGGGCGAGAAGCTCAAAGCCGAACTCGACGATCTCCTGGATGAGATCGACGACGTGTTGGAGAGCAACGCCGAGGATTTCGTCAAGTCCTACATCCAAAAGGGTGGTGAATGAGCGGTGACCGCTCCGCTGTTCGATCCCGCCTCCGACCCTGGGAGTAGTTTCACCGCCCTGCTGCGCAAGGTGGGCCTCAATCCCTTCGGCGATCTGGAATGGTCCAGGATCGAAACGCGT